>JBEPWY010000079.1:5288-11770 GCA_041642185.1 Marivirga sp. | reverse complement strand
CCATTTATTTTCTATCCATTTCTATGGGAAAAGTACCACACGAATCAGAAACATTTTTAGCAATTTCCCCAGCTTCACCGATTGGTCAGCTGTTATTAGGAAAAAAAGCCGGGGATAAGATTGTATGGCTGGGGAAAGAAGAGGAGATATTAGGGGTAGAGTGATGTCCTGTTTAATCATTAATGTTCACTATTTCTCGTGTTTTTTCAAAGGAATAGTCTTCAATTAGGTTTGCTTAAAACTGAATTATTACTTTTTTCCTCGTGCCGGAAGGGCACGTACTTTTTGTCTTGACACAAAAAGTACGCAAAAAAGTCAAGGCTGTGACAAAAATAGCTAAAATTTGAGTGACAGGATGGAAAAATATAAACTCAACCTCCTAGAGGAGGTTTCAAACAGTATATTTTTCTTTTCATCCTATCACCCAAATTTCTTAACACTTTTTTCTCAAGGCCCTCTGTCAGCAAGCTAAATAATATCCCGACCAGGGAGGTGGGTAAGGTTGACTAAAAGGCGAGGAGCGCTGAATTATAGCGTGGGAAAATCTTTTTGTCTACTATTACAACTAACTCTGTTGGCTAGTTGCTAAGCCCCTTAATTTAACTCCCTATTTGTCTTCACAAATCAATATAAGCTCAACTATTATCAATTTAATAGTGATTTCTCTAGTATTCCCTTCTCTTCAAAAAAGAGAAGGGTGGCACACCGTAGGTGTGTCGGGATGAGTTAAGTAAAAAGACTTGTTGATCTGAATTAAGTTCACGATGACGTACATTTTTATATTACATCCTTCGATTGGTATCGTTTCATTTTTTATCCCTAGGTCTGTGACTCACGGATTTTAAATAAATAAGGAAGATTAGCAGTGTTCTGTGAGGCAGAAAATACTAGCAGTTTCATACCGACAGATTGCTTCTCATTAATTCCGTTAACACGGAATAGAATGCTCGCAATCACCAGTGGGCAAGCAAATCACACCTCTTTCCGTAAAATCTCCAATGGTGGTTTATTCACCACCGATCTGCTATTCATTAAGCCTATTAAAACCGTTAAGGCTGTAATAGCTAAATAGGCAATTAAAGCTCCTGCAAAATTGGGTATAAATGCAGTTTCAAAAGTAAAGTAGGCCAATGCCCAGGTGGCTAATAAGGCAATAAATATCCCTGTTAAGGAGGCAATGCTGCCCAGGAAAAAATATTCCATCAGGTTAATTCGGATAATCTGTTTTTTGCTTGCTCCTATAGTTCGCAAAAGTACGGCTTCCTGAATTCTCTGGAATTTGCTGATACTAACGGACCCTATTAACACAATAATCCCTGTTGTGATGCTGAAAAAGGCCATAAATTGAATGATAAATGATATCTTCCCCAGCACTTCATCCAATGTTTTTAAAATTAAGTCCAGGTCAATTATGGAAATATTAGGGAAGCGTTTAACTACTTTCTGTTGATAATCGGCCGATTGGTTTACGTTCTCATAACGTGTTAGCAAAACATGAAATTTAGGTGCCTCTTCCAAAACACCCTCTGGGAAAAGCACCAAAAAATTAGTCTGCACTCTTTGCCAGTCAATTTTTCTTATACTGCCTACATAGGTTTTAATCATTGCCCCCTGCACATTAAATGTAATAGGGTATCCTAATTCTACTTTCATGTCCTCAGCAAGTCCATTTTCAAGAGAAATGAAAATACTATCCTCACTTTGCACCTTACCTTGGTATTCACCTTCAATTAATGTTTCAGAATCAATTAACTTATCACGATAGGTTACTCTGTATTCTCTATTGAGTACCCAGTTTCTAATATCAGTGGTGGTGTCTTTTTTAATTTGATCAACCGGCCTGCCTTTTAAGGATGCTAAACGCATGGTGACAATGGGAACCTCCTGTATCACCGGCAGTTTATCTTCCTCTGTCATTTTAATTATCTCACTTACCTGATGGCCTTGAATATCAAATAATACCATATTAGGCTGGTTTTTTTTACTGCTCAATTTCACTTTGTTCAACAGCAAATCCTGGCTGAGTAATAAAGTTGTAATTAAAGCTGTTCCTATTCCTATAGTGATAACCAATATCAATGTTTGGTTATTTGGCCTGTATAAATTCGCCAAACCTTGCCTTACCACAAAAGAGCTTCCTGTAGGAAAATACCTTCGTACCAACCAAATGATGAGCTTACCTACCCCAAATAATATTAAAGCAGAAACAATAAGTCCGATTGTAAATATGATTGCATTTTGCCAGTCTCTCAACTGAGAAAATGAAAAGCCAAAAATGAATAAAACAACCAACAGAAGAACCACATATTTCATCCTGTCCTTTTGTGCTGGCTCAAATGAAGCACGAAGTACCTTTAAGGGTGATATTTTCCTGATCTGAATTAGAGGAAACAAGGCGAACAATACTGAGGTGATCACCCCTATGGCTATGCCTTGCAAAACAGCAAATCCGCTAATGGATAAATCTATCTCAAATGGCAGAAAGTCCTGAAATAACTGTGGCAGATAATATTGGATAATTGTTCCTAATCCGGCCCCCATCAACGAACCAATCAGGCCCATAAAAAAAATTTGTATCAAGTAAATCCATACTCCTTGTGAAGCTGAAGCCCCTAAACATCTTAATATGGCGACAGATTGCACTTTTTCTTTCACATAAACCTGTACAGAGCTCGCCACACCCATACAGCCTAATAGCAGCGCTATAAATGCAGTAAGATTAAGGAAGCCCGTTAAATCAGAATAAGCATCACCTAATTCTTCTTTACGCTCCTCCACGTCATCATAACGCAATTCCTCTTTTTCAAGCCGTGGCTCCAGCTTTTCCTTAAAAAAGTCAGTATAATTTACTCCTTCAGGAAATTTGACATATAATTTATAGTTGATTCTGCTACCTGTTTGTAGAAGCCCCGTGCTTTCCAGTTGAGATAAAGGAATAAAAACAGGCGGTGCCACTGTAGTGGTAATGGCAGACTGGCCGGGAGTTTTATTTACCTCGCCGGAGATTGGGAAAGTGAGCTCTCCAACTTTAACAGAATCTCCTGTTTTGGCATTAAACTGCAACATCAGGGATTTATCGACTATTGCATTATTGTTTGTGTAGAATGTCTCAGCAGCCTGATTGGGTGTGGTTTCTATCTGTCCGTAAAAAGGATAATCTCCTTCTACAGCACGAATATTCACAAGTCGTGTACCTCCTGAATTTGGGAAATACACCATACTGGCAAAGCTTAACTCTTCAGATTGCTCCACATTTAATTCACTCAGAAATTGTCTTAATGAATCAGGGATTGGATAACGGCTTGTAATCTCCAAGTCGGCACCCAGCAGTTCTTTAGCTTCGGAGTTGATTTGTTCTGTCAGGTTATCACCAAAAGAATTTATAGCTACCAAAGCGCCAATTCCTAATATGATACTGCTCATAAATAAAAATAAACGGGAACGGTTTTTCCGGCTGTCGCGCCAGGCCATTTTTAATAGCCATGAAAAGTTTTGCATTAGATTTTTATTTATAAATTATAGGGAACTGCTTATTTCATTCTCCTGACTGTCATCAACCAGTTTGCCGCCTTTCAGTTTCAGAATGCGATTGGTACGTTGCGCCAATTCTCCATCGTGCGTAACCATCACCAGTGTTGTGCCGGATTCTTTATTCAAATTAAAAATCAGATTTTCTATCACCGCTCCCGTTTCCTCATCCAAATTACCTGTCGGTTCATCTGCAAAAAGGATTTTAGGTTTATTCGCAAAAGCACGTGCAATAGATACTCTCTGCTGTTCTCCACCGGAAAGCTGAGCAGGATAATGATGAATTCTATCTCCCAGGCCGACTTTTTCCAATAATTCCAATGCTTGTGACTTCACATGCTTTTTACCTAATAATTCTAAAGGCACCATTACGTTTTCTAAGGCTGTTAAGGTTGGGAGAAGATTGAAACTTTGAAAAATAAATCCAACATGCTCATTTCTAATGGCGGCACGTTCATCTTCGCTTAATTTCTCCAAAGACTGGCCAGTGAGTATAATGTTGCCTGTACTTGCTCCGTCCAGGCCAGCACATAAGCCTAGCAAAGTTGTTTTTCCACTTCCGGAGGGACCAACTATGGCTACCGAACTGCCGGGAGTAATTTCAAAATTGATATCATTTAGAACTGTTAGCGACTTGGAACCACTTTGGTAAGTCTTGCTTACATGATTTACTAAAAGGATTGAACTCATTGAATTTTATCTAATTGTATAATTGAATACATTTACCGAACGATTTCATGTGTATATAATTGTTTTTAAATATGTCACATGGAATTCGCGATAAATATTCATCTGGCGGTTGGTATAAATTCGCCCTCGAATATTTATGCTCATTTCATGTGTATATATTTGCTTTTAGTTGCCACAACTTGTGCCGCAACAGCGGTATGGAATAGTTTAGCTGTCAGCTAACCTTTAGACCGTCACTTTCGCATCTAATCTTACTGCTCGGTGGCATGCTACGTTTATAACTATTTCATGTAGAAACAGTTTATAATTTTATTTAAATGGTAAAACTAAGCTACTATTTCATCAAATGCTTTTCAAAATAAAATAGAATCTCGTAATTGTGGCAATTTAATAAAACCAATAATATTTATGATCAATAAATTATTAAGCTTATCGATTATCATCCTTTTGTTCTCTTGTAATACAGAAACGAAACAGAATACCTCTGAAACTAAATCAGACACCACAAAAATTCAGGAGATTATCACCAATGAAGAGAGAAAAAACATTGTCTTTTTTGGTAATAGCCTAACGGCCGGTTATGGGGTAGATCCTACTGAAGCATTTGTAGGAAGAATTCAAAATAGAATCGATTCTTTAGGATGGGATTACCTTGCTATTAATGCGGGTGTGAGTGGTGAAACTACTGCTAGTGGCCTTTCCAGGGTAGAATGGGTGGTAAAAAGGCAGCCTGTGGAGATTTTTGTTTTGGAATTGGGAGGAAATGATGGCTTGAGGGGTATTGATCCAGAAGAGACAGAAAAAAACCTGAAAGCTATTATTGATAAAGTGAGGAGCATTCATCCTGATGTGGAAATTCTTTTGGCTGGCATGATGGTTCCCCCTAACATGGGTGCAGACTATGCAGATGAATTTAAGGCTATTTTCCCAAGAGTGGCAAAAGAAAAAAATGTGGAATTAATACCTTTTCTATTAGACGATGTTGGAGGAGTTGCAGAATTAAATTTACCTGATGGCATTCACCCTACTCCCGAAGGCCATAAAATTGTTACAAATACTGTCTGGAAATTTTTAAGGCCACTGCTGAAAGAAGAAAAATTATAATTTGATTTAATTTAACCTGAAATTCTGAGAATAATTATTGGATATTTTCTTAGACTCAAAAATAAGGGCTAAAATCAGAAGTCCTATAAAAATTAATACAGCCATTTCAAATTGAGAGGTGGAAGCGTTACTTAGCACTACCCTTTTTGAGCTTTCATATAATGCTTTCCCTTCACTTATCTGAATGGCAGAAAGTCCATTTAAAAGAGCGAAATTATTTTTATAAGCCAGGCTCCAATTTTGATTAACTGATACACCTGCAAAGTACTCCAATTCCGATTGTTCCAACTCTGCAATTTCCTGCTTTAAAAGAACAAATAAAGAGTCTTCGGCTTTTGTCAGTTTAGTTTTTTCATAATTAATTAAAAGTTGATCAATTTTGGCATTAATACCTTTAACCTTCTCCTGATTTATAGTATTTCCTGACTTTTCATAATTCTGTATGATATCTTTCTTTTCATGCAGATGATTGGACAACTGAAAAATGTAATTTTCTACCATCAATCTGTCTTCATAAACAGAAGTGAAAGAATTACCAAGCCTGTTTATGTTTCCATTTTCAATTCTATTATTAATAAAAACTGCAGTTAATATAACACACAACAGCAATGCTATTTTTAATTTTTGTTGTAAAAAATAAGACCACCTCATAACAAAAAATTTTATTTAGAATTATACACTATAAGTTAGTGAAATTTAACGAAACGGGATAATTTTTACTGTATTATTACAAAAGTTTCCATTTCAGCCCCATAAACAGATTTCGGCCGGGTGCAGGTTGTTTTATAACCATAATCAGCATTGACTGTTTTTTTACTTATTGATTATTGTCAATTTTTACAGCTAATATCTTTTTTAAAAAAAAACAGTTCCCATGTTCTAGAATTATATGATTTTAATGTTTAATAACTCACTGTCGCGAACATCTTGACTATTAATTTCAATTATAGCTATAGAAATATCATATTTACCTTTAAAATAAGTTAACAAACTATCAAGATGTTTTAATGCTTTAGCAAAATGAACTCCATAGGTTATGTGAGCTAAATTATCTGAATTTTTATTTTTATCACCATTCACTAAATATCTGGATCTCCTCGATAAAGACTGAAGTTTTTTATAGGATAAATATTCCGCTTCTGGCAATTTTGCTATTGATG
>JBEPWY010000079.1:0-5278 GCA_041642185.1 Marivirga sp. | reverse complement strand
CAACATGTCTTCTATAGTGAAGGTTGAATTTGGAGAGATGGGCATTTACTAAATGTAATGCGGTATAAAAACATACTGTTACTTGCCAATCTGTAGAATTATGAATTTTGGCATTAACATTTTCGAGAAAAATTAAATTACTCTTTACCTGAGAAATATGATCGGTGAAATCTGGCAACTATATTTAATAAGTTATATAATGGTTAGGAACAACAAGCTTATCAGAATCTTCAACAATTGTAGTTGTCAGGTTATATCCCTTATTATGATATTTAGCATTTACTTTTGCTTCTGCAAGTAGCAACCTATCCTCCTCTTCTTCATTTGACTCAGGTATTTGAGCCCATACCAATACCTCATTGTCATCCAAATCAAACGCTAATTTTTGAGGTCTTTTATGACCAAGGTTTTCTAAGTATTCTAAAAGAATTTTTTTTACAAAATGCATCTGGGTTAGTTTCTTGTTCTGAAGATACAACTCATCTTCGTCACCTGAGATCAAAGTTTTAAACATCTTTTTAATCTCAGCATTTGCTGTATTAGTTTCCATTTGTAATTCATAAGAACGTAGTGTTGAAATTAAGGCATCAAACCACTCACTAAAATCTGTTCTTTTGGGATTATCAGTTATATTTCCACTAACTGTATTCATATTCTGTAAAGTTAGTATTATAAGATTAAAAATTATATGCTAAATTACTGTAATAACTAAAAAACAAACAAAATAGTTTGCTTATTTATTTATACAACCTCAGATTCCATTCTATTAGTTTTTATTTCACCGTCCATTTCAGCCCCATAAACAGATTTCGGCCGGGTGCCGGTTGGTAATATCTGCCCCCGAAAGCATTAAGGTCATTCCCCAGGCTATAACGGATATCCGCTACGTTTTCAACCCCCATATAGAAAAGAAAAATATTATTTCTAATTCCCAATTTATAGTTGAGTTTAAGGTTGAGCAAATGGTAATCATCGGCGAAAATGGTATTGGCATCCGTCAAAGGTATTTCGCTTACATAGCGGTAATGAACATTCGCTGAGAAATTATTTATAATCTCCACATTGAGAATCTGGTTCAGGGTATGTTCCGGCACACCCGTTAACATATTTCCAGAAAAATCCTCTTCTCTCTTTTGATAATCCTCAAAAGTAAAGCGGTAATATTGATAAGCTGTTCGTGTGCTGATTTTATTTATAAAAGATCTGTTAGTTTGAAACCAAATAACATTTCCTCCTATTTCTGCACCCAATTGAGCTGTTTCTCCTGCATTTTGAAATAACACCACTCCATTAGGATCCGTCCTGGTGGTAATAGTTTCCTGCAAAGCAGCATAAAACACAGAGGCATCCAGTTGAAATCTCTCTTTATACAGTTTATGTCCTAACTCATAAGTTCTGCCCTTCTCTGCTTGCAAATCTCTATTTATACTCCCCTCATTGGTTCGGATTTCGTCTAAAGTAGGGCTTGAAAATCCCTCGCTTACAGAGGCAAAAGTCATTTGTTGAGGGGTCCATTGATAACGAACTGCCGCACGAGGGATAATTTCATTATTGAACCTTCTTTCAAATTTAAAAGGTTCGGTAATAGCATTAATATTTCTATCCACCCGATATTCCAACAAATTACTGCTTAACCCCAGCGTAAGTGCCAATTTTTGATAGGTAAATTGTCCTTGAAGAAAGAAGATTTTTCTGTCGATATTCAATTCATCAGAAAAGCGGATGGTGTCTTTTTCACCGTCCACATTGCCAAAATTTTCCGCCAAGTTATCTGCATACTGCCACTCAAAACCAGCATCCCACTGCATTCCCAACTCATTTATTTCCATTTCATAAGTCCATTGATGACGCAATGCAACTTCCTGATTGATATCCTCTTTATAATCTAAAATAAATGGATTTTGGAAATCTGTATAGGTAAAACCAACATGGGTAGTCTGGCTTAAATTCGGGTTAAAAAATGTGGTATAACCTACTCCTGCTAACAATGTTTTTTGATCAATAGAGGCATTTTGATTAGCACTTCCTGGTCTCGCCTGTCTTGGGTTTTCATCAAATTGCTCTTCATTTAGTCCGCCCGGAATTTCATAATATAGGTCGCTGAACAAGGCATGCAGATCTAATTGATTATTTTTATTGATTTGGTAACGGGCCGAAAGCTGGTAAACCTGCCGGTCAATTGCATTATGTTCGCGGTAACCATCAGATTCCTGATGATCAAAAGCATAAAATCCTGTCCATTTATCGTTCTCTATCTCTCCATTTACGGAAGCATTAAACTGCCTAAAACTGCCTCTCCCTACACCAACATTTAATTTACCTTCAGTTTTATCTGGGAAATTGCTCAAATGTATCACTCCTCCCAAACCTGCACCATAAAGGCTTCCTGCTGGGCCTTTGATTATTTCCACTTCACGCATTTGTGAATTGCTCAATAAGTTCAAGGCAGTTGAGCCATTGGCTTCTGTAAAAGGCAATCCATTCCAGTAAACTTTTACATCCCGAACTCCAAAGGGCGACCGTATAGAACTACCCCTGATGTTTACTCTATAACTTCCGACTGCTCTTTGTTCAAGACTGACACCCGGCAAGCTATTCCAGGCCATTACGGGGTCGACAGGAGAAAAATTTTGCATTTCCTTTGGGCTCAAATGGACAATAGGTGCGGACTGCCTGTGAATTTCTTCGCCTTTATCAAAACCAATTACCGTTACTGTCTCTAAAATTGAATCATTTTTAATTTGATTATCCTGAGCCGAACTTTTATAAGTTAATAAGAAAACAAAAAATGTTAAAAGTAGATGTTTTTTCATTTTAATGGTTTACAACCAATAACTATTTAAGATGTTTTTGAAAAATCGCGAGGAAAACCTCTATGTCTTCGCTCGTATTATAAACATGGGGCGAAACTCTAACAGATCTGCCCCTTGCTGAAACATACACTTTATTAATTTTCAATTCCGTCATCAGCTGGTCCATATCTACATTATCGGGCAAATAAATCCCCACCAGATGAGAAGCAATAGCAGATTGTGAATCAGTTGGTATATCGTTTACTTTTAAGCAGGTAAATACCGGTTCCATTAATTGCCTGCAATATTGCTGAATGTTTTCAGGCTTCCAATCTAAAATCTGTTCAATAGCCGCCTTTAACATAGGTAGCGTAATAAAATTACTAAACTCTCCTACATTATACCTTCCTGCACCCGGAGAATATTCCTCCGGATATTTTGTGAGTGTGGAAAAATCTGAAGCATCACCACGGTTCATCCATGATTCTTCTATGGGTGTTCCCTCATTAAATTTGTCTGAATAATAGGCTAAACCCAAAGAATAAGGTCCCATCAGCCATTTATACCCTGCACATATCAAGGCGTCAATTTTAAATTCCTCCACATCAATAGGCAAGGCTCCAACTGATTGAGTACCGTCTACAATAAACACAGTTTCCGTTTCTCTGCATTTTTCACCTATAGCCTTTAGGTCGAACAACGTACCGTCCATCCAGTGAATGGAAGACATCACCAATACTGCTGAATCTTTTGAAATTGACTTAATTATTTTGTCAGTCCAGATCTTTGCTCTGCCTTGTTTTTCTTCAGGGGGCGAAAGTATTTTCAACTCCGCATCATGCTCTTTACACCATCGTTGCAAAGTCAGGTGGTCACTAGGGAACTCCTCCGACACTATTAAAGCATGTTCACCTTTCTTATAAGGGATATTTGAAATAGCGGACATTAATCCGTAGGAAGCAGAGGGGATTATTGCAATTTGCCCTGCATTAGCATTAACTAACTCCCCGAACAGAATTTTTAATTCTTTGGCAGGCTCAAAGAAGTCTGATTCCTTAATATTGAGCGGGTTACTCTTACGATTTACGGCTGCTGTTCCGGCTGCTCTTACACTTATCAAATTGGGCGACATATAAGCACCATTTAGATAGTGAACATCGTTGGGTAACTCAAATAGATGTTTTTGGTCTTGCATACGAAAATATACGAATTTATAAAGACCAAATGTTTTGAAAAAAGGGTTTTTCTCAAAAAATCTATTGATAATAATAAGGAATAATTAGAAAACTACTTTTATTTCTCTAAAATATAAAACAAATCAAGGCTTTCTTCAGGCTTATCGTGCACATAGTAATCTGCCACTGTGATGGATTTCACCAGTTTAGTATCTTGTTTATCTAAGTTATTGCGGTTTACGCGGTTGAGGAATTCGTAAGGAATTCGTAACAAAGTGGCAGGTAATCTGTACTGCAGATTTAGTATATCGTACTTGGTGATTTTCCTAACTGCTTCGCGATTTTGGTCATGATATGTCATTATTTTATCATTCCCTGCTATGCCATTAGCCTCCACTTTAGAAAATGTTTGCTTACATAAAGCAATCAATTCATCTGCAAAATATTCCCTTACATGCCATGGGTTTCTGGTAAGGGTCATTTTTTTATTGGGAGTGGTAATAATTGCTTTTCCTCCCGGTTTTAATACCCGGTGGATCTCTTTTAAAAATGTTTTATCATCTTTAATATGCTCAATCACCTGAAAAGACACCACCGTATCAAAAGTATTGTCCGGAATGCCTGCAAATGGTGGAATAACCATTGCCTTGAAATCTGCCTGAGGATATTTTAACTGTAAATCATCGGTCAGGCTTTTATATTTATCAATGCCAGTATAATGATCAGCTGTTTTTACCAAAATTTCCAATCCTCTTCCTGTACCACATCCTACTTCCAACAATTTGCCCTCTACTAAAGGTTGAGCATACACATAAGCCGCCAGTAATCGCTGATGAATTGGATTGTCAGAGGCTATTGAATCTGATGTGATTTCAGTGGTTGAATGTTTGGACATAATGTATTATCGATTAACCGACTTTTAAGGCTTTTTTGATAGTAGCAAGAAACGAAAGTTTGTTATTTTCTTCTTTAGTTTCAGCAAATATAGTGTCGTGGAAAGCAATATCTTTTTGCTCTTTAGCTGTATAAAAAGTAGCTGAAAACACCTTTCTATCAGCACTATCAGGACATTCCAGTGGTTTCGTATAGCCGTAATAAGAAGTGTCTTTCACTTCAAAAATCAAGGCCCTGTTAAATCGGCATGACACAGCTTTTTTGCATTTAGAAACACAATCATTCCACAATTCCAATGCCCCGTTCCATTCTGCTTTCCAGGTTGGAGTTAAAAACAACTGTAAGTTCAATCTTCTCTGTACATCTTTTACCGGATGTATATTAAAGTCGATATGTACATCTTCAAAAGAACCTTTT
>JBEPWY010000078.1:0-11772 GCA_041642185.1 Marivirga sp. | reverse complement strand
TAGTGAGGCTCCTATAGTAATTAAAGCCACATCAGAAGAGGAAGTAAATGAACCTACTGAAGAAGTAGTTGTATTCAACAATAGAAAGAACAAAGCTGAAGTAGATAATACAATTACTGAAATAAATAAAGATAAAACTAAGGAAGATAAATCTGCTAAAGCTAAGCCTCAGTCTTTAATTACTTTCCATGATGAAAATATTTTTAGGCCCTCAGATGAAAAAGAATTTAATAAAGCTTCTGATGCAAATATAAATAGAAGCTTTGCTGAAGAGACAGAAATAGAATTTCATGAAGAGCTGGATTTAAAAGAAGCATATCATTACAAATACTATAATAACAAATTATACTTATATGGCGACTTTAATAATGAGCCGTATGAAATCATAGAATTACATAGTAGTGGTAAAAAACAGCTATTTTTAAGTTATCAAGGCAACATCTATACCATTCAAAATAATGTTACTACCATAAGTTCACTTGAAAAAGTTGAGGATGAGATGCTTATTATAGAATTAGAACTTATAATGAACGAATAATTAATTCATATTATCTGATAAATACCTTTACTAATTTAAAATATATTGGAAGGCTTTCTGTTGAAAATGGAAAGCCTTTTATTTTATCTTGATTTTAATAAGCGAAGCATAAATAAATTACTATTTTTGAACTTTGTAATATGAGTAAAGAAAAAAAATACCGAAAAAAAAAGAAATTAGGGAGTTATCCCTTTTTTAGCGTCATTTTCAGCATGACCTTAGCATTATTTGTTTTGGGGCTTTTTGCTTTATTGTTATCCACTACCAATTCTCTAACGCAGGTAATCCGCAAAAACGTGGAAATGCAGGTTTACCTAAATTCAGGTCTTTCCGAACCAGAAATTGCCCGTGTAAATAAATCTTTGTCTTCAAAAGATTTTGTACTTAAGAACGAACAAAACGCAAAAATAAAATTTATCTCTAAGGAAACTGCCGCTCAGGAATTTATTGAAGAAACTGGTGAAGATTTTCTGAAATTTCTTGGTGACAATCCTTTAAAAGATGCCTATATCATTAAAATCAATCCGGATTATCATTCCAATGAAGCCATGGAGGATATTCAAATTGAGATTGAAAAAATGAACGGTGTCTTTGAAGTGGTATATACCAATAATATGATACAGAGCATTAATGAAAACATCACCAAAATAAGCCTGGTTCTTTTAGGTGTGGCTATAATCTTATTTCTGGTGATAAGTATATTAATAAATAACACTTTAAAATTAGCACTTTTCTCCCAACGATTTCTTATCAGAAGTATGCAATTAGTTGGGGCAACAAAAACTTTTATAAGGAAGCCATTTATATACAGGTCGGTACTGCATGGTTTTATAGCCGGAATTTTATCATCCGCTGCTTTATATGGTTTATTAGTTTATGGTAATACTAAAATAGATGGGTTAACATCTCTGCAAAACCAGGAAGTATTAATAGCTATTTTTATTGGTCTAGTAATAATAGGAATTTTCATAGCAGTTATTAGTACATGGCGCGCTATGCAAAAATATTTAGCCATGTCTTTAGATGAATTGTATTAATTAAAAATTATGTCAGAAAAAAGCAAGTTAGCATTCAACAGAAACAATTATATATTGATGATAGCAGGAATCATCACCTTAACCATAGGTTTTATAGTAATGACTTTAGATAATGAGCAGTATGGTTTCGGTTTTTTAGGCTTAACATTGGGACCAATTATTGTAATGATTGGCTTCATCATTGAAATATTTGCTATTCTTATTAAGCCGAAAAAATAATCATGAGTTTATTAGAGGCTATAATCCTGGGTATTATCCAGGGTTTAACTGAATTCCTACCTGTAAGCAGTAGTGGGCATTTGGAAATAGGCAATGTCCTTTTAAATATCCATACCACAGACAACTTACTCTTTTCTGTTGTAGTTCATGCTGCCACCGCTCTTTCTACCATAGTGGTGTTCAGAAAAGATATTATGAGCCTTCTAAAGGATTTGTTTAAATTCGAATGGAATGAATCTGTTGATTTTATTTTAAAAATCATTGTCTCAATGGTACCTATCGGTATTATAGGTTTACTTTTTGAAAAAGAAATAGAAAGCTTTTTTACCGGTAATTTACTTTTAGTAGGCTCAATGCTTTTATTAACTGCTGTTTTATTGGCTTTCACACATCTTGTAAGACATAAGGAAGGTACTGCTGTTAAATATTGGCAGGCAATAGTTATCGGAATTGCGCAAGCAGTTGCCATTTTACCAGGGATCTCAAGATCCGGTGCAACAATTGCCACTGCATTATTATTGGGGGTGGACAAGGCAAAAGCAGCCCGTTTTTCATTCCTGATGGTATTAGTTCCAATTTTAGGCGCGTCTGCATTAAAGTTGCTGAAATTTGTTGAGCAGCCGGTTGTGGAAAATGCTACTTCAGGAATTGTTTTATTAGTCGGCTTCCTGATGGCATTTGCCGCTGGATTAATAGCATGCCGCTTAATGATCAATATCGTTAAAAAAGGAAAGTTGATTTACTTTGCAATTTATTGTGCTATTATAGGAGCTATTGCAATAACCAGTCAATTTGTATGAATGTAAATAACAACAATATCGACCAAGAAGCAAGGGTTATATTAATTGACAAGCCACTTAACTGGACTTCTTTTGATGTAGTAAAAAAACTGAAATTTGCTTTAAAAATTAAAAAGATAGGACATGCGGGTACTTTAGACCCCTTAGCCACAGGATTATTGATTTTATGCACAGGAAAGATGACTAAATCTATAGAAAGCTTTCAGGCACAGAAAAAAGAGTATACAGGGGATTTTACTTTAGGATATACCACTGCCTCATATGATTTGGAAACTGAACCCGAATTTAAGAAAGAAATTAGTGGAATTACGATGGAGGATTGTATTGAAGCGGCTAAAAGTTTCACAGGAGAAATAACACAAACCCCTCCTATCTATTCTGCTGTTAAAAAGGATGGGAAACGTGCCTATGATATGGCACGAGCAGGAGAAAAATTCGAATTAAAATCCAGACAAGTTCAAATTGACGCCTTTGAAATAACTGATTTCAGTCCACCTAAAGTTACCTTTAGAATAGTTTGTTCTAAAGGTACCTATATAAGAAGTATGGCAAATGATTTTGGTGAAAAGTTAAATACTGGGGCCTATTTATCCTCTTTAAGGCGAACCAAAATAGGAGATTTTGCAATAGAGGATGCTGATAACTTAATGGAACTGGTAGAAAAACATAAAAAAGACACTGTATGATCATCCATGATGGTATTCAATCTTTAGAGGGAATAAAAAATGCCGTAGTCACTATTGGCACTTTCGACGGTGTGCATTTGGGCCATCAGGAAATACTAAGAAGAATTACAGAGCTGGCAAAAATCAACAATGGTGAAACAGCTTTAGTAACTTTTTGGCCACATCCGCGCTTTGTGCTAAACCCAGATGACGACAGCTTAAAACTATTGTCCACTTTCGAAGAGAAAGCGACTCTATTGGAATCCATTGGTATCGATCACCTGATTAAGGTTAAGTTCACTAAGGAATTTTCCCAATGGACCTCAGAGAAGTTTGTGCAGGAGATACTGATCTCAGCTTTGCATACACAAAAGCTAGTCATCGGATACGATCACCATTTTGGAAAAAACAGAGAAGGCAGCTTTGAACACCTGAAAGAACATTCTGTACGTTTTGGTTTTACTGTAGAAGAAATTCCACGCCAAGATATTGAAAGTGTTGGGATTAGCTCCACTAAAATCAGAAAAGCCATTGATGAAGGTAAGGTTGAAAAAGCAGCTGATTTTTTAGGCAGGCCTTATGAAGTTATGGGGACAGTAATTCCCGGCGATAAAATTGGCAGAACATTGGGCTTTCCTACCGCTAATATTAAAACAGATGCTTCCTATAAACTTATCCCAGCAGATGGTACTTATGCTGTAAAAGTGAAAGTGAACGAGAGAACATATCCGGCTATGTTGAACATTGGTGTGCGACCAACCGTTGACGGAAAAGAAAAAAGAATGGAGGCTCACCTGTTCGAATTTGACCAAAGTATTTATAATGAAAAGGTAACTGTTCTCTTCATCAAAAAACTGAGGGATGAGAAAAAATTCGACTCCAAAGAAGCTTTAACCGCGCAATTGGCAAAAGACAAGAAACAGGCAATTAAAATTTTGAATGATTAATTTTCAAAAAAAACAATATCATGATTGATAAAACCGTAAAAAATGCTGAAGAGGCTGTAAAAGATATTCCTGACAATGCAGTATTGATGTTAGGTGGCTTTGGCTTATGTGGCATACCAGAAAATGCTATTCAGGCAATACTAAAAACGGGAATTAAAGGCCTTACCTGTATATCAAATAATGCAGGAGTGGATGATTTCGGTATAGGGTTACTCTTAAAGACTAAACAGGTTAAAAAGATGATCTCCTCTTATGTGGGAGAAAATGCAGAGTTTGAAAGACAATTACTGGAAGGGGAACTGGAGGTTGATTTAATACCACAGGGAACTTTGGCAGAAAGAGTAAGAGCTGGTGGCGCCGGTATACCTGCATTTTACACACCAGCAGGTTATGGTACGGAAGTTGCAGAGGGTAAAGAAACACGTGAATTTGATGGCAAAATGCATTTGTTGGAAGAATGGCTTCGTGCAGATTTTTCTTTAGTAAAGGCTTGGAAAGGTGATACAGCCGGTAATTTAATTTTTAAAGGAACAGCCAGGAATTTTAACCCAATGATGGCTGCTGCAGGAAAAATCACCATTGCTGAAGTGGAAGAACTAGTACCTGCGGGGGAACTGGACCCCAATGAAATACATACTCCGGGAATATATGTGCAACGCATTTTTCAGGGAGTAAATTATGAAAAAAGAATTGAGCAAAGAACTGTAAGATCATAAGCTATGTCATTAGATAAAATAGGAATTGCTAAAAGAATAGCACAGGAAATAGAAGATGGAATGTATATTAATTTAGGAATTGGCATTCCCACATTAGTGGCCAATTACATTCCTGATGAACTTAATGTGGTGTTACAATCAGAAAACGGGTTATTGGGTATAGGCTCCTTCCCTACTGAGGAAAATGTTGATGCCGATTTAATTAATGCCGGCAAGCAAACAATTACCATGCGCCCCGGTTCGGTATTGTTCGACTCTTCAGAAAGCTTTGGTATGATTAGAGGCGGTCATGTTGACTTAACTATTTTAGGTGCAATGGAAGTTTCTGAAAACGGTGATATTGCCAATTGGAAAATACCTGGTAAAATGGTGAAAGGTATGGGTGGTGCTATGGATTTAGTGGCTTCGGCAAAAAATATTATTGTAGCCATGCAGCATACCAGCAGAAGCGGAGAATCAAAATTATTAAAAAAATGCAGTTTACCTATCACGGGTTTACAATGCGTAAAAAAAATCATTACCAATCTGGCTGTAATCGAAGTAAGAAAAGGCGGTGGGTTTAAATTGCTTGAAAGAGCTCCAGGAATTAGTGTGCAAGAAATTAAAGATGCAACAGAAGGAGAATTACTGATTGAAGGAGATATTCCTGAAATGAAAATAGACTAAAATATATGAAAAAATTAAATAATTTAATAATTGCATTACTGATTGTAGTGGGATTTAGCTGTAAGGATAAAAATGATAATTTCGTCGCTCTCTCAATAGATCAGGACATAAAATTAGGCGCCCAGGTTTCAGAAGAAATCAGCAATGACAGTGCCCAATTTCCTGTTTTGGATGAAACGGAGTACCCTGAAGCTTATACCTACCTGAATAATTTACTGGATAAAATATTAAACTCAGGTGAAGTTCAATATAAAGAAGAATTTGTATGGGACATTAAAATTATCGCGAATGACAGTGTTTTAAATGCTTTTGCAACTCCCGGTGGCTATTTATACGTGTATACCGGTTTAATTAAGTATTTAGATCAGGAAGATGATTTAATGGGTGTATTGGGACATGAGGTAGCTCATGCTGATTTAAGACATACTAGCAGGAATCTTCAGAAACAATATGGCTTACAAATACTTTTAAGTGTAATAATCGGTGATGACCCTTCTCAATTAGAAGAAATAGCAGGCCAGGTTGCAGGTACTGCTGCAGGTTTAAGCTTTTCAAGAGCCTATGAGTCTGAAGCCGATGACAGGTCTGTTGAATATTTGGCGCAAACTGCTTATGCATGTAACGGAGCTTATTCCTTTTTCCAAAAATTAATAGATGCTGGCCAAACAGGCAGCACCCCTGAATTTCTAAGCACACACCCAAACCCTGAAGACAGGGTAGCCGATATTAATGAAAAAGCCAAAGAAATAGGCTGTGATATCACTCCTTTAAATCCAACTTCTTATCAGGATTTTAAAAGAATGCTTCCTTAAATAAGGTAAAAATTAATACATAATTACAAGATCAGAATTAACAATAATGAAAAAATCATCCATTAATTTCGAAATAGAATTGGATAAGGACAATGTTCCTGAAAAAATGAGATGGAATGCCACTGACTCAGGAAATGAGGGTTTTCAAGAAACTAACAGTATCAGCATTTCCTTGTGGGATCATGAGCAGAAAAATTCCATGCGAATTGACTTGTGGAATAAGGAGATGCCTGTTGATGAAATGAAGCGTTTCTACATCGATTGTTTAGGTGGAATGGCACAAAGTGTCCTTAACAGTACAGGCGATGAATTTATGTCGCAGCAGATGAACGAGCTATGTGATAAGTTAGTAAAGCATGTAGAAGAAGAACTGAAGAATAGAAAGTAAGGATCTATTTTTAGAATATTTAATACTAGAGACCTGAATGAGAATTCAGGTCTTTTTAGTTTATAGATAACACAACCAGATTTTTACCAGAGAAAAAACAAGCACCATAAGTCAGGAGACATTTAATTCCCCACTTAGCTTTATTTATTATATTTTTATGGATTTATAATATTTTTTATCAAATTACTTACTTTAGTTATACATAAAGTATTTTTTTGCCTCAAAAAAATATAATGCGCTTTTCTATTATTTATTTTGTCTTATTTTTTTATTCTGCTCTATTATTAAGTCAGGAAATAAAAACCGGCCCCAGACCAACCTGGGCAACTCCTATTCAATACACTGACGATAGTGATAAAAATTACACTTCTAAGGGTTTACATTATTTACTTACGAGTGAACAATCCCATATGGAGATAAAGGAAGACTATTACAAAATAGTATATAAAATCACTAACTCCAATGGTGTATCTGAAGGAGCCTCTATTCAAATATTTTTTGATCCCCTTTATCAAAAAGTAGTCATTCATAATATACAGAGAATAAGGAATGGTGGGAAATCCACTAAAATTAAGCCTGATTTCCTCGTGTTTCAACAAGAGAAAAATGCTGAAATAAATATTTATGATGGTACGTATACAGCTATTATGAACTTAAAAGATGTAAGAGTGGGTGACATAATAGAATTAGAATATTCTATACAGGGACAAAACCCACTCTATGAAGGCTTTTTTAGTAAAACATTCAATTTAGCTGGCTTTTACTCTATTGCCCATCAAAATATTAGGATAACAGCTGATAAGTCAAGAAAGCTTAATGTCTATTCCTCAGAAAATAAAAACTACACCCCAGCCTATAATGGCAATAATGTTATTTATGAAATAAACTTACTGGAAACTAAGGCTATAAAATATGATGAACAAACCCCAGGATGGTATAATTTCTCTGATTTCGTCATATTTACTGAGTTCGACAAACAACCTTTTGCTAATTGGGTAACGAAATTATTCACTATCAATCCTACGGAATATCAATCCGCTGCTCAAAAAGCTAATCAGTTAACCCAAAATATTGATGATAAAAGAAAAAAAATTGAAACATTAATAAATTTTGTTCAGGATGAAGTACGCTATTTATCCTTGTCCACAGGAATTGGTGCTTATAAACCCCGAGGACCAATTGAGGTATTAAACGACCGTTTTGGAGATTGCAAAGATAAATCACTTTTACTTTCAACCATGCTCAATAGCATAGGTATTGATGCTCAGCCTGTGCTGGTAAACAGCTATAGAGGTAAGCGTATAATAGACTTACCGCTGGGACCAATGATTTTTGACCATTGTATAGTTAGAATAGAGCAAGACAACACATCGTATTGGATAGACCCTACTATCAATAATCAGGAAGGTTCTTTATCAGATATATATTTCCCGGATTATGGTGCTGGTTTTATTATTAGTGACACCAGCCGTAACCTGATTGAAATACCTTTTAGAAATAAATCAAGGTTTGAAATTAAACAGGATTATTATATAAAGGATAAAAATAGTCCGGTAAAATTTGATGTAGTATCAGAGTATTACAAAGCAGATGCAGATCGATATAGAGAGTATTTTCAATATGCTGATATTACGGATATAGAAACAAATTACCTTGAGCATTATGAGAGATTTAACAATGAAGTGAAATTTGATAAAAAAATGGAAACCTTAGACTATAAAGAAACAAATATGTTCAAGGTTTCCGAGAGTTATATCATTAATAATTTTTGGTCCAATACTGAAGGTGAACAAATAAATGAAAAATCAATTTTTGCAGAGATTATTTATGATAATATGACCAAAGAATTTCAAAAAAGAAGGAGTTCACCTCTAGCACTAAATTATCCTCTGGAAATTATACAAAGAATTTATATTCATATGCCATCTGATATTATTTTCCCCACAGACTGGCAAACAGTTGAAAATGAGTTTTTCAAATTCAGCAGAAATCTTAACTATAGCCAACAAACAATAATCTTCACATGCAAATTTAAGTTACTTTCAGACCATGTACCATTAGACAAAATCGATCTTTATAAAAATGATATTGATAAAGCTATCAGTCTTTTAGGAATTGAGGTATACGCCCCTAGAAATAGTATCTATGAAAGTTCAGCAAATGATCATCTTAACTGGTTTTTTATAGTTGTTGGAATAATTATGCTGTTAGTTTTTATTTATTTAGCTAACCTGCTTAATAAAAGATATGATCCTCCATCTATTCATTACAGGCATAGATATGAGAAATTAGAGGGTATTTTATGGTTTATATTTATTGGCTTATTAATCTCACCACTCATTACTATTTTTAATTTATTTAACGGGATTTATTTTAATAATACTACCTGGGCATCATTAATAAGTCCTGGCTCAATGAGTTATAATCCTTTTATGGCCTTTATTTTGCTGATTGATTATATAATTATCATTTTCCATATAGTATTTAGCAGTTTAATTATTTATCAGTTCTTAAAGAAACGGAGTAGCTTAAGAATTTTAATAACTGTATTTTATGCTTTCAATTTATCTTATGCTTTTTTATTAATTATTCTTCATAATGTGATCGGATTGGACATGAATTCGAATCCTGGTCTAGGGTTTTTAAAAGCTTTTATTGCAGCTGCTATATGGATTCCATTTTTTCAGGTATCAAATCGAGCAAAGGAAACATTTGTACATCAAAGGAAACAAAAAACAGAGCAGCTTATCTCAGCATAAATATCGAAGATTATTTAAAACATTAGTTTACTTCTTAAAGCCCTTTGAAAAATCGATAGCCTCCCCTGCTCTGTGGGCTTTCATTATCCGTCTTAACAGTTCGGCTGAAGATGGTGGGGTGTAAGTAATGGCATTAGCCCCTGCTGCAATAGTTTCCAGTATTCTGTCATCGTTACGGCCACCGGTAGCTATAATTGGAAGGTGTTCATGAGTTTTGCGTATTTCTTTAATAATATTGGGAGTCTCTTTCCCCCCACTTACATTAATGATATCAACACCAGCATCTAATTTAGGCTGCAACGGCTCATCGATAGAACTGATAGTCCATATAATTGGTATTTCAATATGCTTCTTCAATTGTTCTATCGTTTTATTGTCGGTAGGCTGATTAACCACAACACCTGAAGCTCCTTGAAACTCAGCATCTCTGGCTATGCTTAATACACGATTACCTCCTGTTAACCCACCTCCAACTCCGCAGAAAATGGGTGCGTCTGCAGCTACTATTAAAGCTTGGGTAATGGCAGGTTGTGGAGTAAAAGGGTAAACAGAAAATATAGCATCTGCATTATTATTTCTAATAATAGCAACATCTGTTGAAAAAATAAATGATTTTAATGTTCTACCGAATATATTGATACCACTGGCTTCATTAATCTCTTCCGGAATGTAAATAATTTTACTTCTTAATTCATTGGTTATTTCCGGAATATAATTTTCGTCTTCAGTACTCATATGAATTTATGGTGTATAAAAAACACTTATTGAACAATTAAATTTACAGAAAACATAACAGACCAAAAATTTATAAATAGATTTGTTTATATAATCTATCTCTGTTTAACGGTTTAAAGCAACAATTAATTCGAAAAGCCTATGTTTTAATATCAAAAAACCCTCAAAAAAGTAAACTGAAAGGTAATCTTATATTTTAATCCAAACTTTACAATCCATCAATTGCAAATAACCAGAATTGGGTTTGCTGCTCCTTATTAAAATTATTGTCAGATATACAAACTAAACTCTTACGGCCGTCAGGGAAATCTTTCCCAAAAGACATCCCTTCAATATTGTCAATTCTTTTCCCATAGTCCGCGAAATCTAAAAAAAGTTCTTTTTTAACGGCTTTGTAGCTTTTACCTTTTAAGGAATTCATTGAAGAAATTTCGGTAGCATCCTCTAAACTAATTTTAAATATTTTAACGGAATTGCCCTTATCTTTAACATAAGAACGTTCCATTATCAATAATACAGAATCGTTCAACACCAGCAACTCTACAACTGAATTTACATTAAAGTCATTCTGTTTTAAAGTATTAGTATGAACCGGATCAAGCAAATAGGCGTATTGGGCCAATTGCTGGTTATTTTTAATATAAAGCTTTGTCAGCCTAACAGGAGAAGAGGTTGCTTCAGACTGAGGTGGTATGCCATCTTCAATTAAAGGTTCCAATGACTGGAAACCGGCTAAATAAGTAAACTTTTACCATCTTCATCTTCAACCTCTTCTTGTTCAACCTCCATTTTTGTTCATCCTCTTCAAGCCTCAAACCTCCATTTTCATACAATCTCAAACCTCTTCATCTTAAACCATTCCATACAATCTCAAACCTCTTTATCTTCAACCATTACCAACAATCTCAAAGCCTTAAACCTCCATATCCTCCATTTTTGGGGGTATTTTATTGTTTTGTAATGTTGAATTCAACCCAAAGTTCGAACTTTTACCAAAAATTGAAAACTTTTATCCCTGATTTTATTAATTGAGAGGGAAAGATTGAAACTTTTTTTAATTTTGGCTCAAAATAATTAATGGGTATTTTTCATACTTTACTGGTTTTTGCTTAAATTTCAACAAATTCACAATGTTTGATGTATTTGGATTGTCTGTGATTTTGTATGCCCAATTCAATTGTGGGTTGTTCCTCTAAATCGATTTCAAAGAATTTTGGGTATTTTATGAAACAATGAGAAAAATAGTTTAGGCTTTGTTATGTGCCATTGATGAAGAGATTTAAGGAAGAAGCCATTAGGGAGGTTAAGGAAGAAGATGTTGAAGAGGGTGAAAAACAGAAGGCAAGCATCTTTTATATCGCCTATACAAAGAAGGATGATTCTGCAGAACGCCCGATCACTTTCTCATTCAACGGAGGACCCGGGTCATCGTCTGTTTGGCTGCATCTTGGTCTTGTTGGACCAAAGCGCGTTTTGATGAGCGATGATGG
>JBEPWY010000077.1:0-11977 GCA_041642185.1 Marivirga sp. | reverse complement strand
CATATTATTTACTTCAAGATTTGTGGGTTATAGACCTCTGAGAACTCCATCAAACCAATGATGCGTGAAATATGAATCATGGCTTTGAACAACCTCTTTTAAAGATAAGGTCGTTCCTACGGCACTGAATTGACAATCAATAATTGATCTACCGAAGGGTCACCGCCACGCTGTTTATTAATCACTGATTTAAGTCTACTCATTTTGTCCACCTCCCAGTTGTTGGTGTTTTCATCAACAACCATTTTTATTAACCAATATGTATCACAACAGCCCGCCACAAATCTCGTCATCCCCAGCCAAAGGCTGGCAGGCAAGAATTTTCCGACGAAGGAGGAAAATATCAGGGATCCCCCAACCGCAGCACCGGATTTGCTACAGCAAAAACTAAAACAAAAATTGAAAATTAGATGTGACCATAGATTATGTACGTGAAAATTACAATCCGTTTAAAACAACCTAAAAGAATTGAATTCCCTCGTCTTAATGATAAATAAAGACGAAACTACAGCACTTGTTTCAATCTGCAATAGTTGAATTACCGAAAGAAGTTAAAATTAAGCTCACAACACTTCAATTTTATTTCTGTGCTGTTCAATTTTTTCTTCCTTTTCCAATTTTTTGAGAATACGTGAAATCACTACTCTGGAGGTATTCAGTTCATCGGCTATTTGTTGATGAGTTTTAAAAATTTCATAAGAGCCTGAAGCTTGTTTTTTGTCCAGCAAGTAATTATAAAGTCTTTCATCTAAATTCATAAAAACAAGGCTGTCAACTGTATGCAACAACTCATCAAAACGAGCCTGATACGAACGGAAAACAAACCTTCGGAAGGAAGGGTATTTCTGTATCCAGCTATCTAAATAGGCTGTTGGCATCATCCACATTTCAGATTCCTCTTCTGCCACCACATGAAAAGCACTTTTATTTCCTTCCAGGCAACAGGTTATAGACATCGCACAGGTTTCACCCTTCTCTAAATAATAGAGAAAAACTTCATTCCCTTTTTTATCATGTCTCATCACTCGGAGAAGACCACTGATCACAAATGGCATTTCTTTTGCCTCATCATTAGGAGATATAACCGTTTCACCTGCTTTAGCTTTTTTTATTCTTCCTAAACTAAGCATCTCCTCTTTGAGTGCTTCCTCTAAAATCGTTTCCTGAATTATTTTTTCTATTCCCTTCAACCTATTATTTATTTAAACTTCCATTCATAAATGTAACGACATTTAATAAAATAAGATAAAATAGCTTTATTATTTTATCAAAATGAAAAATAGAATAAGAGCGAGAAGGCAAACAGGTAGATATTTACCTTGGAACCTGGTGTGGTGACAGTAAAAGAGGGGTTCCTCAGTTTACAAAAATTATAGGGTGAGTTAGGACTCAAAAGAGAACAACTAAATTTTACCGCCGCTTAAAATAACCTCTTTATAATATTAACTATTACAGTAAGAAGTATACTGGCTAATATCATGGTAGTAATTGGGAAATAAAATTGGAAATTATCTCTTTCTATTCTAATATCACCGGGCAGTCGGCCTATCCAGCCGAATTTATCGTGGAAAAAATAAATTAAAATACCTATCAGGATTATCCCTGCCCCTGCCAGGATAATTATTTTGCCTGTTGCGCTGTTCATAATCTGCTATTTTTCAGTTATAAACGATAATTAGTAAAATGGTTTAGTTTTTGATTTGACAAACAGTTAGTAAGTCAACCACTTAAAACTCAATGAATAGTTTCACTTGCTCTTCTAACAACTGATTATATAATTTATCAGTTACTTCAAGGCCATTAAAGTTTTTCTCAATCCTGGCCAGTTTAGGCTTCAATGCCAAAACATTCATTCCCAAATAATTAAAAATATCAGTCATATGGCTAAGGGCCAAACCACCGCCTTGCACACCTGAGGAAATACCTACCAACGCACATTTTTTATTCATAAAGCTCAATGGGTATTCCAGTCCGTCAATAAATGCTTTTAGTACACCAGGAAAAGAGCCATTATATTCAGGGATGATAAAAACAAATTTTTCACTTTGTTTTATCTGCTCCCTATATGGATTAAATTCTATATTTTTACCAGCGTTTTCGTATAAAGCAGTCGCAATAAAATCTATTGGTAGTGCTGCCAAATCAATAATAGTAGACTCCTGCTGATGATTAGCCAGTAATTCCTGATATAGAACAGCTATTTCTGAGGAGACAGAATTTTTCCTATTGGTACCTGCTACAATTGTTATCATATTTTATTAATTCTTTAAAACAAAAATAGGGACTAAAAGTCCCTATTCAACCTTAATCCTGTAAAACTATTATAAAGACGAAAGGTTTATAGATAATTCAAAATCATCATAAATCATTTTATCACCTAATCCGTCGAAGAATGAGCCTGAACCATAACGTACATCCCATTTAGTTCTGTCTAAATTGAAAGTAGCTTTCGCATTAACTTTATCACCATCTATAGTAACATTTGCAGGGAAAGTGATCTTATTAGTAATTCCTTTGATTGTTAAATCACCAGAAATAAAATGAGTAGCATCTGCTTGCTCACTTTCATTCACTGAAGTAATCTTGAAAGTAGCGGTAGGGTGTTTTTCCACGCTAAAGAAATCATCAGAACGTAAGTGACCTTCTAATTTGCCTTTATATTCACCTTCCAAGTCTAATACATTAATAGTAGTCATGTCTATTGAGAATTCTCCTCCTTTAATTGTACCGTTTTCTACATCTAATGCACCGTCTTTAATGTTTACAGTTCCATTATGCTGACCTGTAACTTTTTTGCCCACCCATGCAATTTGACTTGATTTAGTATTCACTTTAACATCTTTTACTAAAGTGAAAGCTGCTGCAACTACTAAAGCTGCCAATGCGATTGATAAAATTTTAGTTTTCATTTTTATTATATTTAGATTTAATTTTTAAATGTACATACATTTAATGTATATACATAACTTTATTTTTATTAATAATGTTTCATTTTTATCAAAAATATTTTTGATCCCATTTTATCTTAAATCAATTTGCCTTAAAATTGTTTAATGGTAACTATAGAAGAAATAAAAGAGGCAACAGCCTACATCCAAAACATTACTAATTTTCAGCCTGAACTTGGGATTATATTAGGTACCGGTTTGGGTGCTTTGGTAGATGATATTGAAATTGAGAAAACCATCAATTATAAAGACATACCCAATTTTCCTGTTTCAACTGTAGAGACTCACTCAGGAAAGCTGATTTTTGGAATGTTAAGTGGGAAAAAAGTGGTGGCTATGCAGGGGAGATTTCATTATTATGAAGGCTATTCTATGCAGCAGGTAACAATGCCTGTACGTGTAATGAAGCTGTTAGGCATCAAAACTTTATTTATTTCCAATGCTGCAGGAGGTTTAAACCATTCTTTAAAAATGAGTGATGTCATGGTCATAAACGACCATATCAATTTATTTACTGAAAACCCACTGCGCGGAGCCAATATGGATGAGTTTGGAGGTCGTTTTCCGGATATGTATGCTGCTTATGACCCAGCTTTAATCAAGCTAGCTATGGAAGTAGCTAAAGAAAAAGGAATTGATTTAAGGGAAGGTGTTTATGCGGCAGTAACAGGGCCTAATCTGGAAACTGCGGCCGAATACCGCTATTTGGAAATAATTGGCGCCGATGCGGTAGGAATGAGTACCATTCCCGAAAATATAGTTGCCCGACATATGTCATTGCCTGTTTTTGCAGTATCTGTAATTACTGACTTATGCTATCCTGAGAAATTAAAGCCCGTATCTATTCCTGAAATCATCAATGCTTCTATGGTGGCACAACCAAAAATGACCACTATTTTTAAAGGAATGCTAGAGAAAATGTAATAATCTGAGTTCGATTTAACTCCTGAGAATTCCGGAAAGCTGCAATGAAACGTTTAAGAAAGTCATTTTCGGACTGGCATTTCTTTCCAGGTAATAAGAAGCTTTATTCAATATATCAGTCATTAAAGCTACTTTCTCTAAAGTGATGGTCTTACTGAATTTCTCTACAAAGGCTTTGTTTTCATCAGGAATCCGCATTAACTCATTGGCTTGCATTTTAGCCATCATAGCTTCACGGTAAATATTCTCTGCATGTACCAGCCATTGTTGCTGGTTTACCTTGCTAAATTTATGAAAGGCATCCGATCTCTTTACAAGTCCTGTATAATCTTTGGTATAACACTCACGCATCCATTGCTCAAACTCTGGTTGGGTATCATCAGCCACGTCATCTGCAAGTGACACTGCCT
Organism: Marivirga sp.; assembly: GCA_041642185.1. Classification (GTDB taxonomy): domain Bacteria; phylum Bacteroidota; class Bacteroidia; order Cytophagales; family Cyclobacteriaceae; genus Marivirga. The sequence continues at coordinate 7,695 of JBEPWY010000077.1, read as the reverse complement.
TATGTAAATCCCCTTGAGAACTATGGGCCAATTGTTTAGCGATCCTTTCTTCCACCTCATAACGCTCAACCAATATTTGTTTAATTTCTTCATCGGAATAAGCCGGCACATGTACACTTTGGGTACGTGAGGTAATTGTACCTAATAATTTCCCCTGGTTATTGGAAACCAATAAGAAAACCGTTTTATCAGCAGGCTCTTCAATAATTTTTAATAAAGCATTTGCTGCAGATGGGTGTAAAAATTCCGGTAGCCAGATCAGCATCACTTTATATCTGCCTTCAAAGGCCTTTAAAGATAACCCTTTAATAATTTGGCGGCTCTCTTCTCTTGAGATGTTCAATTGTTTATTATCAACCCCCAAATGCGCTACCCAATCAGTAACAGAAGCAAAAGGATCTTTTAATAAAAAGGCTCTCCAATGCTTAAGAAAATTTTGGCTTATTTTTGAATCAGCGGCCTTAATCTGCTCAGTTGCTGCAGTAGGAAAGGAAAAATGAAAGTCGGGATGAATAAATTTTGCGTTTTTCTGACAAGCAGGGCAAATTCCACAAGCATCTTCCTCTCCCCTGTTTTCACAATTTAAATAAGTAGCATAAGCTATAGCCATTGGTAGATTAGCGGTACCTGCATTTCCTAAAAACAATTGTGCATGGGCGATGTGATTGTTTTGTACGCCTTTTATTAATTGCTTTTTTAATGATGATAGTCCCGGAATCTCTGCAAAAATCATACGCTATCTTTTAAATATTATCAGATTTTTTCTGTAAAGCAATTTCCTTTTTCTTATTGCGACGGTAAACAATGGTTGAAATATAAATACTCATTTCATAAAGCAACATAAGTGGCAATGAAATAAGTAATTGACTAATTGGATCTGGCGGCGTTATAAAAGCCCCAAGAATTAGAATAGCCACGATAGAATGTTTTCTATATTTCCTTAACAATTCAGGATTTAAAATTCCTGCTTTGGTCATAAAGTAAATCACCATAGGCAATTGAAACATCAAACCGCAAGCCAGTACCAGCATGGTTACTGTCGACACATAGGAGGTAATATCAAATTCATTCAATACTGAAGGATCGACCTGATAGTTAGCTAAAAAATTAACTGAAATAGGTGTAACTATGTAATATCCGAAAAGCACTCCGGACATAAAGAGTAAAGTCACGAAAAAAGTAGCACCCCTTGTATATTGTTTTTCCTGAGAATATAAAGCCGGACTTATAAATCGCCACATTTCCCAGAAGAAATATGGAAAAGCCACTATTAATCCCACCACAATGGAAGAAGTTATATGCATTGAAAACTGACCTGTCATTTTCCTGCTCTGGATAATAAAAGGTAGTTCATCTATACAGAAAGCTGTAGAATCCGCTAATGTTTTACCCATCTGACATGCCATTTGATAAAACCAGAAATCTGCCCGGGACGGCCCTAAAATAAGGGTGCCGAAAACAAATTCTTTGGAAGCAAAAGCAATCACAGAAAGTACAACAATGGCCGCAAAGGAACGAACAATATGCCAGCGAAAGGCTTCCAGATGATCTAAAAAGCTCATCTCCGCTTGTGGTTGATCTGAAGGCATTTTTATGCTTTAAATAAAGGGAATTTTACCATCCACTCGTTAATTTCATTCTTTACAGCTTCTATTTTCTGATCATCTTCAGGATTTGTAATAACTGTATCGATATAGTCCACAATTTTTTCCATATCCGACTCAACTAAACCACGGGATGTAACTGCCGCTGTCCCTATTCTCATTCCTGAGGTTACAAATGGTGATTTATCATCAAAAGGCACCATATTCTTATTAATAGTAATATCTGCCTTGCCTAATAAAGCCTCCGCCTGCTTACCTGTAGTGTCTTTGGAACGTAAATCGATCAGCATCATATGATTGTCTGTACCGCCTGAAATAATCTTATAATTTCTGTCCATAAAAGCTTTGGCCATTACCTCTGCATTTTTTTGTACCTGCAGTATGTAATTGAAGTATTCATCGGTTAAACACTGACCAAAAGCAACAGCTTTAGCAGCTATTACATGCTCCAAAGGTCCGCCCTGAGTTCCAGGGAAAACACCAGAATCCAAAAGCTGTGTCATCATGCGTAGTTCACCTTTGGGGTTTTTCACTCCAAAAGGATTTTCAAAATCATCACGCATCATAATCAACCCTCCTCTGGGGCCTCTTAATGTTTTATGAGTAGTTGTAGTTACTATATGACAGAAATCTAATGGATCATTTAAAATACCGCGTGCAATTAATCCACTTGGATGTGAAATATCTGCCAGCAATAAAGCGCCCACCTCATCAGCTATTTCTCTTAAACGCTCATAATCCCAATCTCTACTGTAAGCAGAAGCGCCACAAATTATCATTTTGGGCATTTCTTTTTTGGCAGTCACCTCTACTTTGTCCCAGTCGATCAATCCTGTTTCCTGTTCAACGCCATAAAAGCTTGGTTTATATAGCTTACCGGAAAAATTTACCGGCGAGCCATGTGTTAAATGACCACCATGTGAAAGATCGAATCCTAAAATTTTATCTCCGGGATTAAGGCAAGCCAACATAACTGCCGCATTGGCCTGAGCACCTGAATGAGGTTGCACATTAGCCCAGGAAGCATCAAAAAGTTCTTTTATGCGTTCAATTGCAAGATTTTCCACCTGATCGACCACTTCACAGCCACCATAATAGCGCTTTCCGGGTAAGCCTTCAGCATATTTATTGGTTAGTACACTTCCCATTGCTTCCATCACTTCCGGAGAGGTGAAGTTTTCTGAAGCAATCAGCTCAATGCCTGTTGTCTGTCTTTCCTGTTCTTTTTGAATTAGGTCGAATATGGCGGTATCTCTCTGCATAGTATTTTCAAATTAAACCATAAAATTAGGTCAGAATTACGGGATTTACAATCTTATTATAAGGAACGTTTAAGCTTAATGTTTTTAGCTTCTAATTAGCCTTTAGAATTGAGAGGTTGTTTATATTAAATCCTATTGCATTTTTATATATTAATCTTTGCAGCAAAATCTGCAGGTATCTCGGCTATCTTTCTTTCTTTATAATCAAAAAATATAATTCCTGTTTTGCCCAAAGAGGCTAATTTATTATCTTCTTTAGTAAAGCGATAAACAAAATCGCAACCATATTTATTGATATTTAGTACCCCAACTTCTATTTTAATAGTTTCATGAGCGAAAATTTCAGCTTTATATGTGATGGCCGCATCAGTTTGAATCATTCCTTTACCAGAAAAATCCATTTCATTTTGGTAGCCTAAATGTTTTAAGAACTGAACACGTGCATCATGCATAAATGCAAAAATTCTGTCATTACCAACATGCCCGCCATAATTGAGATCAGTAATACGAGTATGGATAATGGCTGTGAACGCATAAACAAGAGGTTCATCAATTTTTATTCTGCTCATCTTTTTTCTTTTCTAATTGTTTGCTCCGCATTTCATGCGTAATCAATTTAATTTTTTGAGTATTCATAATCACTAAAAGCTTATTCATTGCTTTGCCTAATGGAGTAATGGCCAAGGCCAGGGCAACATTAATCATAAAAGTATATACAGGTGAATCATCCACATAGCCCTCCAGGTTATTTTCTAAAATTGTAGCAATAAATTCCAAAATCAATATTAAAGTCAGAAATGTAATAGTATTGGTTAAGTAAGTATTTTTACTACTCCTGTTCATCCTTAGAGAGATTAAAATCAAGGTGCTAAAGAAAGCTATTTCTAATGAATAAAACCACCAAGTCCTCCAATAAGGGGGTAATACTTCAAAGGAAAAATCAATAGAACTTATGTCATCAGAAAATCCACTTTTAGACTTTATTTGCAAAACATATTCTCCTGTAGGCAAGTAAGGGAAGCCTATTTCCCCACCTTTAGACCATGGTGACCAATCATCCATTAACCCTTTTAAATAATACTGGTAGCTTACCCCATCCTGAAAAAGGTAATCAATTGTACTTACACTCACTCTAAGTGAATTATTATCATAATGCAATTCCAAATTTTTAAGGTCAGACAACTTATTATCTTGCCTGTAAACCGCACTAATAAAGGATAATGGGGTTTTATTTAATTCTTTTTTTCCAGCTTGTAGCTCTACCACTCTGTTATTCGCTATAAAATAAATAGATGAGTCTGAATGATGAATATACTTTATATAGGACAATATCTTCATCCACTGTAAATCAGCTGGCGACACCTTAGCATTTTGAACATTCCACTGACCCTTTTGATTAGTCAACCATATGCCATGCCTGGAATCTTTTAGGAAATATTTCAGATTCCCCTTGTATGATTTCTCTTTGATAATTTGATTTGTTTTGGGGTCTAATTGATAAAGTCCATCCAGTTTCAAAATTTTAAGGTTTTCATTCTCAAAATATACCATCATACGGTCGGAGAAATCATTATTGATGGTGTATGAAGTTAAATCACTGAGCTTTTCATTAGTTAGATTGAAAAGAAATATTTTGTTTTCTCCTGCTAAAGCCATTTTATTATTATGAATAGCAATATCAAATATCGGTTCGGGAAATCGTGATTTAACCTGGTCATCCTCTGATTCCAAATCTAAACTATAAAGCCCAAAGTCTCCTCCCAACCATAAAGTGTGATGATCAACATCATAATAAGCTTTTTCTATAAATCGATAGTCACTAAGTTTAACGGAGGTGGTATCATTAATTTTAAAAACCCCTGATGTAGTAATTGCAATAATGCCTTGAGGAGTTTCAATTAAATCTGTCACTTTACGTTTCACACTTTTTATGGGAATGTATTCGTATTTAAATGATTTCAATCGGGAAACATCCACTAGCCGTGTAACAGTTTTATATCTATATTGCTTACTGGACCCGATTTTCTTTTGAATAGTGCTGCTTTCATCTTTAGGATTATTTATTTGTGACAATGAATCTCTGAGTTGCTCTTCTTTTTCTGCCAGCTTATTTCTTAATTTTCTGAACCTAATTCCTTCGCTTCTATAAATTTTCTTATAGCGATCAAGTTCCTCTTTAATAAAATTTTCTTCGCCATCTTTATTTGAGTCGCTGCTAAATATCTCATTTAGTAAGGACCTATCGTCATTAGTTTCTTCTTCCTTTTCAGTCACTTCAATACGGACCCTTTCCTTCATTACTTTCTGAAAACTCTCATAATCCGTTATTATAGCCAAATAAAATAAGCCTTCATTAGTGCCTACAAATAGCGTATCATTGTGATGTAAAACAGATTCAGGAATTCCTTTTAAGCCAGGATAATGATGAAATTCTTTAATAGGTATATCCAATGAGGCCCTGGAAACTCCAGAAGGGTGAGCAAGCCAAATTCCATTAAATTTATCCATTGTAAGAGCATTCACCTCATCGGAAGGTAGCCCATTGAAATATTGAATGGTATTGATGATTTTTTTACTCTCAATATCAACAATAACAGCACCTCCGTTTAAAGTAGCTATCACTATTTTATTTCCTAATATTTTTCCTGATACCGGATAGTTTTCTTTTAAATATTCATTTAATTCCTCTGAAAAAACACTGTAATCTTCACCATCGAAGGCAAAGAAATCCCCATTATCATAAGCAAAGAAAACATAAGCATCAGTTTGGCATGAAAACACAAAATCAGTATTTTTAGGTGCATAAAAATTAAGGTCAACCCAACTTCCGTGATAAAACTCCAGTAAATAATTACCTTCAAAAGCATATAATTTATCCTGATAGGTAAAGATATCGTTGAAACCCCTATTGCTTTCAAATACAGTATCTGTTTTAAAAGAAGAAGGGAATAAAGATATTATTTTACTGCCTGCTAAATAATAAAACATATTGTGGTATTTAACAAGATCTGAACCTGTTATTGACTGGTCATTATTGTAAAGAGGTTCTACAGTATTCTGCAGGTTTTTATCCTGATTAACAATTGAAATTCCTCTTTTGGTCAGTAGAAATAAATCAGATCCTATTGATAAAAAACGCAAGGGACTGCTACTGATAGAGATTTCCTCCCATGACCTTCCATCGAACTGTAGCAAACCTCTTCGGTAGGCCAAAAGTAGCCTCCCCTGTTTATCAATAGCCATATCGTTAAATAAATAATCTTGTCGGGCTAAGGGTACAGAGAAATGCTTTAGAGAGAGATGTCCTTCTTGTGCAAATCCTAGGCTTAGATTAAATAATAAAATCAGTATTAAAATTTTTCTCATTTGATTGAATAGAAAAAATAAATTTAAGCTGGCCTCTCAGAATCAGCTTAGATTTACATTAACTCGCTAACATTCTTTTAAAACATTAAATATACCTGATTTTAAGGTTATTTAAAAAATGTCAATATTAAAGTATTAATCAATTAAAAAGGCATTTGGCTTATTCTAAAGTAAATTACAGAAGCCAAATGGGAAGCTTCTGCTTATATATTTAAATCCTAGTTATTACTATACCTTTGTGTTGTAACTTATTTTTTTTCTAGGAGTTAGAGAAAGGCATAACTAAACATTTTTTATTATATGAAAAGATTATTTTTATTATTTACAGTTTTTTGTTTTATAAGTTTAGGGGCTATGGCACAGGATGATCAGTCCGGTATTCGAGGTTCACTTAATTTATCAAACCTATACGTAGATGATGTTGATGATGAAAATATGAAGCCAGGCTTTGCTGTGGGTTTTTATTTTCGTAAAAATGTTGCTGATGTCATCAGCATTCAACCTGAAATTAACTATAGCTTAAAAGGCTCTCAAATTAATTACAATAGTGTTTTAGGTAACGGTAAATACAGGTTTAATCTATCGTATATTGAAATTCCAGTGTTGGCCAATTTCCATATCGGAGAAAGTTTGTACTTTTCGGCAGGCCCTTATATTGCCGCCTTAATTGCAGCTAAAGTGAAAGATGTGGATGGCGATGGCAGTGTTAATTCCGTTAGAGAGTTGGACAGAGATGATTTCAATACCTTTGATTATGGTGTTGCAGGTGGAGTTGGATTCGACTTTTCAGGAGGTACTGCAGGCGTTCGTTATAATTACGGCTTAAATGAAGTAGCTCCCAGTAATGATGGCCTTGAAAATGGTAAAAACTCTGTGATTCAGTTTTTTATAGGATTTGCATTTTAAGTAAAAAAAATATCTACTTATTAAAAGCGGCTGAAATTTTCAGCCGCTTTTTTTTACACAAATACTATAAATTTAATATCGGATAGAATTATTATTTCTGATTGATCTAAATTCATATTTTGGTACAACCTTACTTTATTAAATCAGTTTGGGACTGATATAACCAAATATTTTTTAAAGATGAAAAAAACAATTTTTTTAGCAGCACTATTATTACCTCTAAGCTTCGTAGGCTTTGCTCAAGGTACAACAATAGGAACACCTGAAAACAGGGTTGGTATAAAAGGGGCGCTAAACCTGTCCAACTGGTATACCGATGAACTTGATGACGAGAATGTTAAAGTAGGTTTTACAGTGGGTTTATTTTACCGGGGGTATTTGTCTGAATTGGTCAGCATACAACCGGAAATAAATTACACTCAAAAAGGCTATACTTTTACCTATGACACTTTCTACCCTGATGGTGAAGTAAGAGGTTCTTTGGATTATGTGGAAGTACCTGTTATATTTAATTTCCACTTAACCGAGTCTTTTCACCTGGGTGCAGGTCCTTACAT
>JBEPWY010000076.1:0-12087 GCA_041642185.1 Marivirga sp. | reverse complement strand
CCATTATGTATCAAACGAACTGACACAAGGTGTTTTCAGCAATGAGGCAAAAGAATTCTTTCTGGAGCAAATGAACCTGCTTAAAAAGAAAGGAGCTGAAGGCATTATTCTGGGCTGTACAGAACTTCCGATGTTGATTGATGAAAAGGATTTTGACCTGCCTCTTATGGCTACTACTCAACTTCATGCAAAAATGGCTGCAGATTTCATTTTGGAATGATTATTCACAATAACCTCTGTTTTAAAAAATATGTCTTAAGAATGTCAAAAAAATTTACCATTTTTCACATATGCCAGTAGGCCACCACTAAAAATACTAATTAGTCATTTCAGATTATCAGAAAACTTCTCCAGCATCTTGTTAAATAATAATTCTGCTACGCTATCATCAGGAATCACATAGCGTGCTCCAATATATTTGACCGGCTTACCGTGTTCATCAAGAACGGGAGAAATAACAGCATCCACCCAATAGTGCCCCCCATCTTTCCTTCGGTTTTTAATGATCCCCCTAAAAACCTCCCCTTTTTTGATTGTACTCCACATCAACTCAAATACTTCTTTTGGCATATCCGGATGACGGAAAATATTGTGAGGCTTTCCTATCAACTCTTCACGACCGTATTGCGAAACCTCACAAAGCTTGTCGTTCACCATCAATATATTACCATAATTGTCCGATTCAGACAGAACTGACGTAATGTTAAATACCTGTTCGCGTGCTTCCATTTCACGCTTCATATAGTCAGTTTCAGTAAACTGCCGGTGAATTTCTTCCTGGGTAGCGGACAGCTCTTCCAGGTTCTGCCGCAGCTCTTCCTCCTGGGCCTGTAGCTCTTCTTTTTGCTGTTGCATATCATTCACCAACTCTTTCAGCTCATTTTCCTTACCCACCTGATCCGTTATATCAAATCGAATACCAATATACTTGATAGGCTCGCCACTTGCATTTAATACCGGAGCAATGGTAGCATCTACCCAGTAGGTAGAGCCATCTTTGGCCAGATTGGCAAACCTACCCTGAAATATCTGACCAGACTTGATGGTACTCCACATTTCCTTATACAGCTCCTTGGAATTATCCGGATGACGTACTATATTATGGGCTTTCCCTATGGCTTCCTCTTTCCTCCACTTTGATACGTGGCAGAACTTATCATTCACAAAGGTAATGGTACCATGGAGATCCGATTCAGTTAATAAAGCTGTTTTATTCAGTACCGCCATACGGGCATCAAGCTCCTCTTGTATCCTAAGGCTTTCCTGCATTTTTCGCTGCATTTCTTCCTGCGTAGCCTGAAGCTCTTCCATATTCTGACGCATTTCCTCCTCCTGCTCTTGCATTTGGGCCGTTTGTTCCTGCGACAATTCCAATAGAGATTTATTTCGATAGTTTATTTTCGCGTTAGAAATGGCCGAAGCAATACTTTCTCCCAGCTTTTTCATAAACTCTCGCTCATAACTCTCAAAAGGTTTAAAAGATGCCAGCTCTATAATTCCTAACACCTGCTCATTAACCATTATAGGAAAAACGAGGATACAGCGTGGAGTAGCAAGGCCTAAGCCGGAGGTAATCTGCACGTAATTTTGGGGTACCTCGGTAAGGAAAATTTCATCTTTTTCCAGGTAGGACTGACCTACAAGGCCCTGACCTGGTTCAATCCGCCTGCTTAAATACTTTCTCTTATCATAAGCATAGGAGGCTTCCAGGTTTAAATAAATATCCTTTGGATCATCATCATTTAATACAAACAGGCTGCCCTGGTTTGCCTTTACATGCTTCACCAACTCCGCTATAATAGTGGCATATAAATCGCTATTTTTCTTATAGTCGCTTCTAAGGATATCAGCAAAATGGGCTATTCCTTCTACAGCCCACCTACGCTGATTTTCCTCCTCATTAAATTTCTTTAGCTTTTGGCGCATCGCCAGAAGTGCCCCACCCAGACTATCTTCTGCCAAAGCTGATTCACTATCAATTCCCTCAAAAGATGCATCCAGATCCCCCCCCTTAATACTTTGAATAAATGTGGTAGCATTTCTCACCAGTTCTTGTAGATGCTGGCTTTTTCCTTCGTTTTTTTCGAGCACATCCCTGTGCACAATCTTGTACTTGGCTTTCACTATATAATATTGAGATTTTTTACTTTAAAGAATAATCCTATTGACTTGCGGATTTCCGAGTTACTTTTCAGCGTCATAAGAGATAGCTGCCTGCCCAGCCCCCAAGCTTAAAAGTTTTAGATCTAAGCGTGCTGCTTAGACCGCAGCTTTACAAATTTCAGGAGTGAGCCTAACGGTAATGGCAATTCCTCCTCTATTTTGGCGCAAAGGTAAATAATCTTCTTCCCTAAAAAACTGCTGAAAATATCTTTTTCTTACGTTGATACTCGCCCTTGAGGCATTGACTTTTCAACCTCATCAAACTTTATTTTACCCGTTGTATCACCCCATAGGAGTTTGCTCCTTTCAGCATCTTTACATGGCAAAGCACTTTTTCACCCTCTCTGTTTCAGGTGATAGCCCCAAAACGGGCGGTATAACCTATTATAAACTTAGCAACATCAATCTTCTGAACCAACATTCTTCCACATACTGATTCCTTATCACGATATTACCAATATCTATTAGATTCAGCACACCGCCTAGTTCTCTGATAAAAAAGCTGGTAGAGTTATTTTCAATATATGCCACCATGTTTTTGATTATTTACTTCCAGCATCTGCAAAATATCCAGCATGAATTGATCCGTATTAAAAAGCATTTGCAGATTTATAGCTATCTCATTATGTTACAAATATCCTCCCGGCTATTAATTTCCACCACCACCTTCCGTTCCTACAAGCTGTCGGAGAATGATTCGAAAAAAGTAGCTGAGATTAAAAGTTGTAAAATAGATGCAATTGCACAGAAAGCCTTTTCTCTAATTCTTAGAACCAAATTTAACCCTAGCAAGCAAGAAAAACTGTAAAAGCAAAAGAACCAAAGTACTTAAATAGTTAGTTCTAGGAAAGCTTAGCTCATTTCCGATCAATTTTTCTCGTATTTAAGCGAAAATAGTCTGATTAAACCTTATTCTTTCCATTCTTTTTTTTATCTTAGGATAGCAATTAAACCAGATCAAACATGAAAAAAATAGGGCTCATAGGTGGCACTTCCTGGCACTCCACCATTGTTTACTACCGCTTGATTAATGAAATAGTAGGAGAAAAGATCGGGACCAGCGGAAATCCTGAACTACTTATTTATAGTCTGAATATTGAACTGATGCGGGAGCAAAATAAGGAAAAGATCAATCATAAATATCTTGAGATAGCGCGAACACTTCAGACTGCAGGAGCCAAAGCTTTGGTAATTTGCGCAAATACCCCCCATATGGTTTATAAATTTGTACAACCGCAAATAGAGATACCCATATTGCATATTGCAGATGCAATTGGAAAAGAGGCGCAAATTAAAAATTTAAAAAATCTTGGCCTTTTAGGTAACAGGCCTACTATCACAGGTGATTTTATTCCCTCTCATTTAAAAGAGAAATACGGGATAGAGACTTTAATTCCCGATGCAGAATTTATAGACCAAAACCACCATTATGTATCAAACGAACTGACACAAGGTGTTTTCAGCAATGAGGCAAAAGAATTCTTTCTGGAGCAAATGAACCTGCTTAAAAAGAAAGGAGCTGAAGGCATTATTCTGGGCTGTACAGAACTCCCGATGTTGATTGATGAAAAGGATTTTGACCTGCCTCTTATGGCTACTACTCAACTTCATGCAAAAATGGCTGCAGATTTCATTTTGGAATGATTAATAGAAAGGCATCAGTTTTAATAATTGTTTTTTTTAAGTTAAAATCGCTACCTGTTATGGGCTAAAAAAGCTTTCCCTATTTCCATAGAGTTTGCCCTACCCTATTTAGGGCCTGCTTAAAAAGTCTCAAGTGCTTCATATACAACTGGGCAAAGTGAATATGTATGTTTATACTTCTAGCTGAAGGCCAGGAAGAGGATGAAGTGCTGGAGGCTAAAGCACCAAAAAATTTAAATTTGATTTTTGGTGTAAAGAATATAAACATTCAAACTAAAAAACCTTGTACTTGCTGAAAAACTATAATTGAATAATCATCTTCCAAAGCGATATAAAGTTCATTTTTCTATACTTTTTATTTTTAAGCAAGCCCTATTTAATGATGTTTTCAGGATTGCCCTATAAAAACTGATATGTAAAATTAATTTTGGTACCGGAATAAGTTCCACCATATTATTAGGTATACCACTTTTCTCTCTTATACTCCTCGTCACGGGAAGCAATTTCTCTATTTCTCATTAAATAATAATTTCTATCTATACGCTTGCTTCTATAACCAAGAAGATGAAAAAAATCCTTAGTAAAGAAGCGTGCAATCTTTCGGTTAACGCGCAAAGTTGCCTCCGTACTCCACGATACACCGGGCAAAAGTCCTAATAAACGATCAATCCTTATCTCTCGAAGTAAAGCTGATAATTTGAGTGCAAATTGAGACACTCTTCGAATAGCAAAAAAACCTTCAGATCCCTGCGTCTGGTATAAAGGCATAAAAATTCGGGCTTTAAAATCAGCGTATACAGTTTTATTGTTACTCGTAGCGAGTTGCTGGCCTTTCTCAACTAATTCGAAATTAACATAACCCGGATCCATCTGAAATTCCTCTCCCGGCTCAATTTTATAGCGATATAATATTTCATAAAAGTCACGCGTGTTCCTGGTATTTTTTGCCAGCGTGGAATAATATTTATTGAAATCTATAGCATCCTTTTCAATGAAACCCGCAAATACCAGCGACAACATACTAAATGCAAAATGATTTTCAATAGAGGAATAATCATTATGCTGACCTGCCTCAAAACCAAAAGCAACATATCCTAACTCATTGATATAGCTTAGCAAAGGTCCTTCAAGATATTCTTCTATTCCCAAAATGGTCGGTAATGGATACTGGTTAGTAAACTTTCTATTGAGCAGGCTATCGTTCATCACAACAAAAGGCATGGTTTCACAGGAAGTGGTATGAAGATCTAGAAAGTAAAAGGGGCCTTTATCTTCATTTAAGATGTTACTCACACATTCAAATAATTCTGCCTGTTCGGAGGTATCTTTATTATCAATCTCTAATTTTCCTTCTTGCAGTTGAAGCACCCGCTCATTTGTCCACAGCCGATTGAGGTCATGTTGATTATACCTTTCTCCATTTTCCAAAGCCCAAAGGCTTCCGGCAAGGGCATATAGGTTTCCTTTGACCTGGATATTATTATTTGTAAGGAAAGCTATTAATTGATGTAAGGCAAAAACTCCGGCAGGTTCATTACCGTGTATACCGGCTGTTAAAACCATAGAAGGCCCATCACTATTACTCTTGAGCCTGCCAATGAAGCGTTCAATATCAATTGTTTGATCAAGTGTTTTACTATACACTCTTGTCATTGTCATAAGGAATTATATCATTAATAGTGATGATTCCAATAAGGTGGCGATCATGTATTACCGGAACACATCCAATACTATTTCTCTTCATTAATGCAAGTGCATTTTTGATAGTGGTTTCTGGTCTTACCGTAATAAGATCTTTTGTCATAATTTCGGAAACCAGTAGGCCTTCAGTATGCCCAATTTCTTTCTTGTATCGCTCTAAATGTGACCATGAGAGCAAACCGCAAAGCTCTCCTTTTTTATTTTCTACAGGTAGATGATGAATATTTTTCCAGAGCATAACACTTGTTGCCAAATCAGCCAGGTCATTTTCAGTAACTGTGAATAGTTCAGTACTCATAATATGTCCTGCCAGGTAAGAAGCTTCATGTGCTTCTAAAGTAGGATCTACTTCCGGCCACTTATGCGACACAATACCTTTATTTTGGTTATTGTACATAGCCTTGGTAAGCATCATTAGAGCATCATCCTTTTTATGATTTTGCTTGAGCTTACGATAATTACGGATACACCATTGAGAAGCAGTTTCTTTAGCGGTTCGTTCTTCAATAATACCAAGGTATTCCTCAATATCTTCTTCAGCAATTTTAGCTTGCTTCAATCCTTCGTAGGCTATAGGTAAAAGATATTTAGTGATTAGTTTTCTGGCAGAATATTGTTCTCCTTTCCACCTCATAACAGATTCCTTGCCGGTACGAGCAGCCTTTATAAAATTAGATTTTACATCTCTAAACTCCATCACCTTGGGCATATCATCAAATTCCTTTGGCCTACCCATCATCATACCTATCCAAAAAGCAAAATTGGCAATCTCATCTTTAACGGTGGGTCCTGCAGGAATATACCGGTTTTCAATACGGACATGCGCTTTGCCATTGCCCACTCCATAGCAACACCTGTTCCAGTGATATATTGTTCCATTGTGGAGGTTCAAAGCCTGCAGCTTTGGAGTGTTACCTTTGGATAATTCCTCCAGAGAGTTTTTTTCAATTTCTTTGGCAATCAATATTTTATGTCGAGCGATATCATCTTTAAATATCTCAGCTATAGATCCTGAGACCCATGAATTTCCGAAAGTAACCCTCGCATGCTGATCTTTCAATGCAAAAGAGGAACTTCTGGTGTCAATGCTTTGCTGAAAAAGCGCAATACGGGTTTCACTCCATAGTTCCCGCCCTAACAGAATGGGCGAATTGCAGCAAATACTCAAAAGGGGTCCGGAAATAGCTTGTGCCCAGTTATAGCTTGAAATAAAATCATTAGGAGCAATTTGCAAGTGCATCTGAAAGCTGGTATTGCAGGCTTCAAATAATACAGAATCATGTATAATCGATAGCTCATCTATTCCTCTGATATACAGATCTATATCTCTTCCTCTCTGCGATTTAACCATATCGTTCAATGCATAATACCTTGGGCTTGGGGTCATAAACTCCATTTCGAGCTCATTTTTGGATATAGTGGGTAGTATCCCTGCAAGAAGTACACGATCTCCATTTAGTTCGGCAATTTTACCTGCCTTATCCAAATAAGACTTTAGGGTTTGCTCATAGTTGCTAAAGCACTTTCCTTCTAACTCAAGGGGATCTAGATTAATTTCCAGATTATACCGTGCAAGCTCCGTAGTAAAATGAGGGTCATTGATTGCCTCTAACACTTCAACAGATCTCCTGGAAGGGCGCCAGTTGTCCGTTATCAGGCAAAACTCCTGCTCTGCGCCAATTCTGGTGATGTTATCTTCTATTAAGCCCTGATCAAGCATGGTTTCGAGCGACTTTATGTCTGTAAGTAAATGTTCAATAAAAGCAACTCTTAGCTCACGACTTATACTGGTATTTACATTATGCTCTCCCATATTTGATGCAGATGGCTTATTTAATATACGTATATAAAACCAAAAAGTGAACCATTAGGTAAAAGACATAAGGATTATTTGTAAAAAATTAATTAAACAAGGATTTAGCGGTGAAATGCTTAATAGAGTTAAAAAAAACATCTCATCTATTCGAAATCAACTTATCGCCCTAATCAGTTTTTTTAGTTTGATGGGATATCTATAATTCATGCCGGACCTGCACCCAACCTAGAAATAACCAAAGACAGATTCTGCGGTGTTCAATATCCTTTCATCTGGCTCCAGATTAAGTTTAAAATTAGCTGAGCTTAAAAATTGAAAAGCACTTTTCTATTTTAATAATAATGTGATCTCTTCTTCGATATCTACCGTATAATTATAAACTACAAAAGAAGATTTCAAATTTTCGGTTACGCAACTGCCCGAAGCACTGGCAGCAGTTGCAGAATCACCTATACCCGGTGGTATTGAAGGTGTTGCCAGAGAAAGCCTTGTTCGTAAGGCAGCCGGAGGATCGTTGCATCACCGTGTAATGGCAGCAAACCTCTGGCTCTTTGAGGCGCTCGCCGGAAACATGCTTGAAGCGCGATCTGCAACCCGTAGAGATATACGCACCAATATGGCACCTAAGGTATTGAAGGCGGCTTCAAAGTGAATGCGCTGCCACAGCAAAGCCACAGCTCTAATTAGTGCACGAATACACTTCCGTGACAAACCTGAGGATGTTTCGGCTCATGTCCAAAAAATTGGCGCTCCTTATCGCGTAGACGTTGAACTCATTGAGCCAACTTTCAATTCAAGTTCACCTACCTCACAAGATAGCCCTTCATTTCAGGAACTGGAAACTGTAATCAGAGCCGTCCATGGCTCCATGCGTGTAGTTGCGGTTTTTATGTCCGGAGCCACAGACTCCCGTTACTATGCTTATATTGCCGAATCCCTCTTCAATTATGAGGGAATTTTGGGGGTAAGGATGCCAGTGGGGGCATCATGATACTGATGAGCAGCCTTCAAAAAAACACCTCCCTCACGCCGTCCTGTTGCATGAGCTATTGATTGAAAGGCATTGGGATAAAAAATAGGATATTATTCCTCTATGTGAACTTAAACATAAAGAAAAATGAAAATTTTCAACCTAGGAATCGGAATTTATAGGTCTCACTCTCTGGAATAAATGCATCTCTTAGCTCGTGACTTAGCATTTACATTTTACTCCCCCATATATGATGTAGATTGCTTCATTCAATATATGGATCTTGCTACAAAAAAGGGAGAATTCAATTCAAATAAATAGATAAAATTTGGTAAGATGTTCTAAGAATAGAGTTCAAAAAAAAATACTAAAATAGCAAGTTCAATCAAATTTGGGTTCTGAATAGTGAGTTATAAATCGGAAAAAACGAAAATATTGACAAAATCGAGTTATTTTTAGCTCATAAAATTTGTAATATGTCTACATCAACATTTCCATTACAGCCTTTACATTTAAAGAATGAACTAATTAGTTTGATTCCTTTGAAACAATCAGACTTTGAACGTCTTTACCAGGTAGCATCTGATCCGGAACTATGGGCACAACATCCTAACAAAAACCGCTATCAGCGACCTGTTTTTGAAAACTTTTTTAAAGGAGCCATTGAATCAGGAGGCGCTTTTTTAATCCTCGATGAGCATGAGCAACCTATAGGCAGCTCCAGGTTTTACGATTTCAATCCTACGGAGAGCTCCATTTTGATAGGTTATACTTTCTTAGCTAAAAGCTGTTGGGGGATAGGCTATAATAATGCGCTAAAGAAATTAATGTTAGATTATGCATTTCAGTCTGTAGACCAGGTTATATTCCATGTAGGATCTACTAATATCCCATCTCAAAAAGCCATGGCCAAACTAGGGGCCATTAAATCAAGTGAAATTGAGGTGGCCTATTATGGCGAACCAGTCCGTAAAAATATTGTTTATCATATTAATAAAATGGACTGGAATAAAGCGAGTGAGATCATTTAAGCTGGATTATCAACTATTTTATGACCTTAAAGAGCTCTTTTTAATGAATATCCTAGTTACTTATCCCTTAATTCAAACTTAGCAAAAACAGGAAAATGATCAGATCCAAATGCAGGAAGCAGCTTGAGATCAATAACAGCAAACTCATGGGTTACAAAAAAATGGTCAAGGGGCCAGCGTTGTATAAAGGAATTTGCGTTATATGAGTTAAACAGACCCCTGCCAATTCGCACGTTGTATAATTTTCCTTGTTCCTCAAAAAGCATGGAGGTACGTGACCATGACACATCATTTAAATCACCTGCTACCATAGCAGGTAAAGTATCTGCGGCAACTATATTTCCTACTTTTAGCAAAGCTATCTCTTCTTCACCTTTATTGTCGGGATATTTTTCACTAGGGACGGGTGCAACAGGGTGCACGCCATGAAAAACAAAAGGATTTCCTGAAGGTAATATGACAGTAGCATGGAAGGAAGGCACATCATCATGTTTTAAAAACATGATTTCAGAATCTTTAAGTGGAAGTTTAGAATAGAGTGCCATACCATAAGCATTGTCCAAAGGATACTCTATAACATAAGCATATTCCTCTTTCAACGTATTTAATTGTGTCACCCACCACTCATCGACTTCCATCACAAGAAGTAAATCAGGATTTGCATCATCTACAATTTGAAGAAAGTCAGCAGACTCCCTGTTGGTTATCAAGACATTGCTAATTAAAATACTGACACTATTTTCAGGTTTTGCAGCTGAAGAGGCATCAGGAACTTGTTTGTCTCCCCAAAAATAAGGCAGGATAAGAATTGCTTGAATAGTAATTGTGGATATAAGACCAAGAGAAAGTAAAATGGATGAAAAACCCCACTTTCTGTTTAAAAAAGCAAATGCAATCAGGCATACTAAAGAAAGAAGTAGGTATTGAACTCGGGGAAAATCAAATATTTTTGAGTACCAGTAACTTAGACCTTGAATCAATGAAAGCAAACTGGAAATAATCAGAATTACGCTTACCACAATAATTAAATAGAGAATAATTTTTTTAATTATCTTCATTTTTACCAAAAATAGACTGATTCTAACTGTCGTACGCCTGTAAATCTAAAGTCATATTTCATAAGGCGTCAAATAAGATTTAAGGCGTTTTTTGCGTTGAAATTAGAATCCACACCTTAACTTTATGTTGGCTACTGGTTAACCTGTATTAATACTTTTGGTACGTCATAAGTGGAATGGAAGTTTGACTTCCTGCGGAAGCTTTGGTTTAAAATCAAAAAATACAAGAAATACTCTTCACTTATAAAAGGCCTAAGGGGATTGTTAAATATTAACCTACATGGATTAAGACCTGTCTGCTGTTAAAGGCAGGACTTCATTTGGGGGGGAGCGATGACTTTGATTGGCCAGTTTAAACTGCGTAAAAGCCTCACTATTGATTAGTTTTTGATTGCACTTATGCTGCCATCCAGGTATAAAAATGAGATCAAAATGCTGGATAGCTTAGCCACTTTTAAACTAGGTTAAACGGTGCCAATTTATTAGCTTTACTGAAGAATAATGCACCTTATGAAAGTTGACGAAAACTCAGTCTTTTTTTTAAACACCTATCATGAGCACTGGTTATGGAAGTTAAAAATGAGTAAAAGGCCCTCGCTCATTAATAAACTAGCCAAGGGTGTACAGCACAAAATCAACCGGATTATACCTGAAAAAGTCCACCGGGTTATCACCAAAGCAGTAAAAGAAATTATAAGAGCTGTATTATTTGGTGCAGGATTTACCACTTTCAAACGGATACAGCCCGGCACCCTGGAAGAGGTTGAGCAACTTGCCTTAAAAAAGATCAAAATTTATTCCTCATCATCTGCTGCCGAGGGCGCTATTACTGGCTTTGGCGGTTTCTTTTCCAGTTTGGCGGATTTTCCATTGTGGCTATCACTAAAAATGAAAATGTTATTTGAAATAGCCAATGTGTATGGTGTGGATGTTAAAGACTATAAAGAAAGGTTATACATTTTACATATCTTCCAGCTTACTTTTTCCAGCCAAAAGCACCGCAATACCATATTTAACATAATGAGTGATTGGGAACAACAAAAAGAAAAGCTACCCCATGATATTCATGAGTTCGACTGGAGAACCTTTCAACTGGAGTATCGCGATTTTATTGATCTGGCAAAGTTAATCCAGTTAATACCTGGAATTGGTGCTATTTCAGGAGCATACGTTAATCACACCTACACCAAAAAACTGGGACAAAATGCCATGAATGCCTATCGTATGAGAACAGCCGCGTTCAAATCCTCAGAAAGATTAAAAGATTTTCCGGATGAATAATACCCAGAGTTAAAACAGACTAAACTCATAAGAAATAAATGTGTTTAGTCTGTTTGGAGTGAGAATAAGCATAATCGATTTACTGACCGGCTTTAAAAGCTCCGAATTAAAGTCTATCTATTACAGATTTTAATTTGTTCTGTACTTCAATGGCTAAATTCTGCAATGGCTCATTTTCAACAGCCTGCATAGAAGCAGCAGGGTCAACAGCAGCCACTTCAACCGATCCGTCTAATTGTTGTACAATTACATTACAAGGCAACATAGTTCCTATTTTATCTTCCACCTGCAATGCTCTGTACGCAAGCTCAGGATTACAAGCTCCTAATATTTTATAAGGACGAAAATCTTTATTAATTTTCTCCTTAAGTGTAGCTTGAATATCTATCTCAGTTAAAACACCAAAACCCGCTTCCTTAAGAA
>JBEPWY010000075.1:0-12114 GCA_041642185.1 Marivirga sp. | reverse complement strand
CAGCTGTTTTTTTTATATATCCTCACTTAAGCTTGTCATTGATTAATATAGCATTAGAAAAACCCCTCCAAAAAGGCTGACTTTTATCATTTGACAGAATGTATTATTGCAGAATTAAATCTAAAAACCTTCTAAAAAGGCATTTAAAAAGCTTTTAGGTGAGAGTCCGTTTATTTGGACAAGAAAATATTTTCCGATTTATTTTAAAATTTAATCAGTAGGATTTACATTTGAACAAATAAAGGACAAGTTTATCCTTTATTATCGAATGTACACTTAAAGCAAATAGTCATGTTATCAAAATCACAAGCTCAAGCTTTTTTTCTTGGAGGTACGCTGGTCACCTTCCTGATTTTTATTGGCTTAACCATCTACTCCATGATGCCGTCCAACGACCAGACAAACCATGAAAATATTACTGCGGAAGTAATACGGGGAAAGCATTTGTGGGAAACCAATAACTGTATGGGATGCCATTCCATTATGGGTGAAGGTGGATATTATGCACCCGAGCTAACCAAAGTAGTGGAAAGAAAAGGTGAGCCGGTAATTAAGGCAATTTTAATGTCTCCGGTACCCTGGGCACCGAATGGAAGAAAAATGGTAGCCTATGAAATGAGTGAAGAAGATGCTGAGGCCATGGTTGAATATTTTAAATGGATAGGAGAATTAGACCTCAATGGATTTGACCATATGGTCTCTCCTCTGGCAAAAGACAGAATGGAAAAAATGAAAGACAAATAAATTGACAATGATTTCTCTAACCTTAACAATAAAAAGATGAAGTATAAATCACAAAAAGTAGCCTATTGGTTTTTTGCCTTATGTATGCTGCTGTTTTCCCTACAAATAGTGTACGGCTTTATCATGGGCTTTGCACGGATCGGTTTTGATGTATTACATGAATTTGCTCCTTTTAATACGGCCCGTGCAGTACATACCAATTTACTGGTATTGTGGTTGCTAAGCGGTTTTATGGGGGCAGCTTATTATATAATCCCTGAAGAAGCACAAAGGGAGCTGGTGAGTGTAAAGCTGGCGTATGTACAATTGATCTCCCTTGCATTGGTAGGAGTTGCCGCAATTACAGGGTACCATTTCAATATCTGGGAAGGAAGAAAGTTCCTGGAAATCCCGAGAGAACTAGATTACCTAGTAGTAGTAAACGTTTTACTGTTCCTGGGAATCATAATTACCACCTTGTATAAAGGTAAAAGAAGAACCACCACAGCTATGGTACTTACGATGGGTTTATTATTTGCAGCCCTACTCTACTTACCGGGCATGATCTGGTTCGACAGCCAGGTGACTGATTCATTTTTCCGCTGGTGGGTAGTGCATTTATGGGTAGAAGGTGTTTGGGAACTGATAATGGGCGGTATATTGGCCTTTTTATTGATCAAACTGACAGGTGTAGACAGAGAAGTTATTGAAAAATGGCTGTATGTGATTGTGGGTTTAACTTTCCTTTCAGGAATATTAGGTACAGGCCACCACTACTACTATATAGGAGTCAATAAAATCTGGATTATTGTAGGAGGTATTTTCTCTGCTTTGGAGCCTCTGGCATTTTTAGCAATGGCACTATTCGCTGTGTATATGTACAGAAAAGGTGAAAAGAACCACCCCAACAAAATCGCTTTGTTCTGGACTATCGGAGCTTCCATAGTATCTTTTATTGGAGCTGGTTTATTAGGATTTGCTCATACCTTACCCCAAACCAATATTTATACCCATGGTACTTTGGTTACCGCTATGCATGGTCACTATGCTTTCTGGGGTGCTTATGCTATGATCGTGCTGGCTATTATTAGCTACAGCATGCCTAATATGACAGGCAGAAAACGGTATAACAACACTGCAGGACATCTTGCTTTTTGGCTCTCCAATATAGGAATGCTGGGTATGGTAACCGCAATGGGTGTTGCAGGTGTAGTTCAGGTTTACCTGGAAAGAAAATTGAAAATGGACTTTATGACCGTTCAGGACGAGGTAGTGGTTCATTTTGCCGTGATGCTGGTCTGTGCCTCCATGTTTGCTACGGGCATAGGTATTTACATTTATGAATTTATAAAGTTTGGTCGTCCGACAGATGAAGCCCTGGAGAAGCCTGAAAGGGATTTGATAAACGAGAAACCTGTTAAAAAACAGTTAGTCAGTTAGTTGAATAGTGATGTAAAAGGCCGGAAAAGCTTTGGTTAGCATATTAATTTGATAGTTAAGATGACTTTCGGCCGCATCACTTTTAAACGATACAAACAGAAACACATTAAAAAAACAACAGAGATGGAAAATTTACCATTTTATCAGGAAATAAATAATGAGGCGGAGATTTTCGAACACGCCTGGCGTAATAAATTGCCTTTATTATTAAAAGGTCCCACAGGCTGTGGAAAATCCCGTTTTGTGGAATTTATGGCTGAAAAACTGGGGCAAAAACTAATTACCATCAGTTGCCATGAGGAAACTTCAGCCACAGATTTAATCGGCAGGTATATTATTAAAGGAGCTGAAACTGTGTGGGTGGACGGGCCTATGACCACCGCTATAAAAGAAGGGGCAATTCTTTACCTGGATGAATTGGCCGAAGCACGCCCGGATGTAGTAGTAGCCATCCACTCGCTTACCGATCATAGAAGGGAACTCTTTATTGATAAGCTGGGCGAAACGATCAAAGCAGCACCCAATTTTATGCTGGTAGCCTCTTTTAATCCTGGTTATCAAAAAGGCTTTAAAGAGTTGAAGCCCTCTACAAGGCAAAGGTTTATCGCGCTTTCATTCCACTATCCGGAAGCCAAAACAGAAACGCATATTTTAGAAAAAGAGAGTGGAATTGACCATGACAATGCCAAAAAGATAGTGGCTATTGGCAATAAAATCAGGAATTTAACAGAATTAGGCCTTGCCGAAACTGTTTCCACAAGGCTTTTGGTAGATGCTTCAATTTTAATCCATAGCGGATTGGCCAAAAGGCAAAGTATGCATGTGGCAGTAGTGGAACCTCTTACTGATGATGAACATACCACTACTTCTTTAAAAGATTTATGTGATTTGATGATTTAACAAAGTCTTAATCCCTCTCTTGCTGAGAGGGATTTAAGAGAGCATCACAAATGTAAGACAAAATCTAAATGAATATATCATGGGACTTGATCTGGATGAATGGATTTTCGGCAAAGTAGCCAAATATCTGAAAAACAAGAAAGATAAAACAAATGACAGCTTGCCACAGAAAGTAGCACTGGAGGATATTAAACCCAGGCTCACATTGTTGGTACGAGCTATCACCGGCAAAGCTATAGAAATATTTCCTGCAGAGGCTGAGGGTGGTTATAAAGGCAATAATTTCTTTATGCCAATTGTATTTTCAGAAATGCCTACTAAAGAAGAAAATCTTTCTTTCTATTTCTTTCGGCTGCTTTATCTAAATATACAGCAGGAAAAAAATATCAACTGGAGCTATCCGGAGGATAATACTATTTTATCTCGAAAGATGGCTCATGAAAGTGCAGAAGAAATTTTACCTGTCCTCTACGAACAATTCCCCCTGGCGGAATCACTGCATGATAACTTGTATCAATACTTCGAAAGTCAGGCCGAGGAAGGTAAGACGGCTGATTTCAGCATGCTCTATGGAAAATGGATGCAACACCAATATGCAGCTCAGGATAAAGAACTGTTAAAAAACTTTGATGAAAAGACACAAAATCCGGCAGATAAAGCCGATACCATACTGAAAGCCAGGGCTGTTGAAGAGATTAAAAGCCTCAGCATCGATAAAAAACAACAGGAGGATTATGTACTGCTGCATAATTTTGAAAAAGTGGAAACAGCAGAGGAACATGACGGTGTATGGCGTGATTTTGATGGATCTGATGAACTGGAAAAACACCAGGATGCGCTGGAAGAATTGCGTATGAGACAAACAGTGCGGGTAGATGAACCTGTACATTCTGTTTACCAGGCAGATTTTGTAGAGCAAGCCACTGTCTCCGAAAGCGCCGAAAAAGATAGTAAAAAATTCTTTATTTCTTATGATGAATGGGATTACAAATCCAAAAACTATAAAAAAGATTTCTGTAAACTCTTTCCTGATTTTCAGCAGGAGCTTGACTTCAATTATTATCAAAACACCATCCAAAAAAATAAAAGTGTACTGAATTCGCTCCGAAAAATGGTAGCCTCCATCAATAACAAAGCACAACAGCAAAAGAGGCTTTCCAATGGTGCTAATTTCGATCTGGATGCAGTGGTGGATTTCTATACGGATATTCACGCCAAGCGAACGCCCAATGAAAACATCTATATCGATAACAGGAAAAAAGAGAAGGACCTCTCATTAATGATATTGCTGGATTTAAGTCTTTCCTCTGATAGTTTTGTGAACAACCGCAAAGTTTTGGATGTGGAAAAAGAAGTATCCATCCTTTTTGGTGAGATATTAAATGAGTTCGGGATAGATTTCTGCATAGATGGCTTTTATTCTAAAACCAGAAATCACTCCAGCTATATTACCATTAAAGATTTTGACGAGAAATGGACGCACGCCCGAAACAAAGTAGGTGCAATTGCTCCAAGTGGCTATACCAGAATTGGCACCGCCCTTCGCCATGCCGGCAACCGGTTGCAAAGCAGGGAAAGTCAAAATAAATGGGTGATTTTGCTCAGCGATGGCAAACCAAACGATTATGACCGCTATGAAGGGAAGTATGGTGTACAGGATGTGAAGCAGGCATTGAAGGAATTCGATCTGAAAAATATCAACTCCTATGCTGTGGCCATTGAGTCGCAGGCAAAATATTATCTGCCACAAATGTTCGGGCAAAACCACTACCAAATATTATCTCAACCGGAGGATTTGATCCATTCGCTGGTGAAATTGTACACAAAAATTAAAAATCAGTAAACATGCAAACTACAGAAGATATAGAAAAATTGCCTGCCAGGCACCCTATCAATCATTATATGAAAGAGATTGATTTGTTACAGAAAATCATATGGGAATTACGTACGATAAAAGCTTCAGAAGACCATCAACTGTTTTATAATTTATTCAATAAGCTTAGCACCATCGACAAAAGATTTGAGCGTAAGGAAAACCAGCTTTTCCCCTATCTGGAGAAGCGGGGATGGAATGGTCCTTCTCAGAATATGTGGTCGTTTCATGATAACCTAAGAGAACAGATCAGGCTCTTAAGAAATGCTATCGAAGAAAGAGACTTTGAAAAAGCAGATAAAAACATTCACTTCCTTCTGGATGGCATCAATAATTTAATGGCGGTAGAACAAACAGTACTGTTTCCTAATGCTTTAGAAATACTGCAAGAAAATGAC
This sequence comes from Marivirga sp., assembly GCA_041642185.1. Taxonomy (GTDB): domain Bacteria; phylum Bacteroidota; class Bacteroidia; order Cytophagales; family Cyclobacteriaceae; genus Marivirga. The sequence continues at coordinate 6,780 of JBEPWY010000075.1, read as the reverse complement.
TGGAAAGAAATGCAGTCAGGAGAAGAGGAAATAGGCTGGATGCCTGGTTGTGAGCCAGAGAAAGCTGAAGCAGAGGCCTACATCCATCCGTCCAATGATACCACAGCAAGAGATTTATCCTTTGCGCCCAAAGAGAGCAATCATTTTGATGAAGGCTACATGACGGTTGAGCAGGTAAACCTACTGTTCCGCACCATTCCACTGGATATCACTTACGTTGATGAAAATGATAAAGTGATTTTCTACAATCGTGGTGAAGACAGGGTATTTCCACGAAGTGCAGGTATAATAGGCAGAGAAGTAAAATTTTGCCATCCCCCTAAAAGTGTAGGTACAGTTTTGAAAATATTAGAGGCATTTAGGGAAGGTACTAAAAATGAAGCTTCCTTTTGGATCAATTTCAAAGGGAGAACAATCTACATCAGGTATTTTGCTGTACGTGATCAGCAAAAGAATTACCGTGGCGTGGTGGAGATGTCGCAGGACATTACAGATATAAAAGATATTACAGGCGAAAAAAGACTACTAGAATGGAACTAACAGCAAAAATTCAGGAGAAAAAAATTGATTATAAGAGCATTTCATCGCCTCCGGGAGGGATATTGCTCTGGATATTGATTTTATTGGAAGTATTCACTTTCGGTCTTTCACTGGCAGGTCTGGTATATTACCGTATACAGGAACCGGAACTTTTTGCCCAATCCACCGCCATGCTCAACACCTATTTAGGAAGCGTTAACACAGTAGTATTGTTAACCAGTGGCTTTTTTATGGCATCAGCAGTACACTCCTTTAAAAAGCAGAATACAGGCGCAGGCATTAATTTTATGATTGCGACCATAGTGACAGGTTGTGCTTTTATAATAATCAAATGGCATGAGTATGGCGAAAAACTGGATGTAGGTTTAGGCGTGGAAGAAAATATGTTTTTCACTTTTTACTGGCTGCTTACCGGCTTCCATTTTATACATGTAGTGGTAGGCCTGGCAATTTTGCTGATTATTTTATTAAAAGTTAAAAATAGCAATACCGCAACTAAAACAGAAGATATTGAAGCAGGAGCTGCTTTTTGGCATATGTGCGATCTCATCTGGTTATTGCTCTTCCCAGCTCTTTACCTTGTTTTTTAAAAATTTAAAATTTCTAAAAATAATAAAATGAAAAGATTGATTTTAGTTTACCTCGGATTAATAATTTTAACAATAGTAAGCGCCTATGCTTCCGGTATGGAAATGGATCAGGCTTGGATTCCTGCAGGCATAGTGATGGCGCTTGCAGCATTTAAATTTATTTTGGTGGTAATGGAGTATATGGAAATGCGGAAAGCCCATGGCATTTGGAAATTTAGTATTGTATTTATGGCTGTAATAGCCGCTTTAATAGTGGGTATTTTCGGGGGAGTGCAAATTGTATAAGATTGTTCAAATTGATGAGGAGGTCAGCTTGCTGCTATTCTTTATCTTAATTCTTGCAGTTGTTGGAACTGAACCTCAAAAGATATAACAGGATTTTTGCTATAATAGAGAATGGTGATAAACTTATTATTATCTGCATATATAAATCTGTGAAAATTATCCCCTGGAGGGGATTATAGGGGTGTCGGTTGGAAAAATGAAATCTTGTTATATAGTAGTAAATAAAACATTATGAATTATATTAAATCATTATTAACAATTAGCCTTATAAGTGCAGTTTTATTCAATTGCAGCAATAAAAAAGAAGGTAATGAAGAAGATAATAATCCTGGTATACAAAATGAAAAGAATAAAATTGAATTGGATAATGGAGAAAAATGGGCTGTAAATGAAGAAATGAAGCCGTTTTTAATGAAATCTGAAGTGATACTTTATTCATATAATTCTTCAATTGACACGAATTATTTAGAACTCGCTAAAAAAATAAAAGAACAAAACAACCAACTGATTTCAAGTTGCACCATGAAAGGGGAAAGCCATGATGAGTTGCATAAATGGCTATATCCGCACCTCCAATTGGTAAAGGCACTTGAAAATGCAGGGACAGAAAAAGAGGCTGAAAAAGTTAATAGGCGATTAAAGAAATCTTATAAAACTTACCATCAGTATTTTGAGTGAGAATCATTTTATGTCGCACCTATGGAGCTTTGATTGTGCCATAGATCAATTCTATTAGGATACCGCTCCTCTGGAGCTAAAGCCAATAGTTAAGCTGTAAGAATATTTCCTCTGGAGATACAAAGGACCATGTCTCAATCTAATCCTCCATAGCTATAATTGCTTTTTATCATCTAAATTTCATGGTTTTTTTGCGTATTTAAAATTCCCAGAAAAAAACAATATATTTCTCATTGGCAATTTCTAACTCTCTTTGCCCCATAGGGGTAAAATCATAATAGAATTAATTGAATGGGTGAAATAAGCTCCGCCAGGAGTGAAATAACATTGAGAGATTTCGTTTTATTAATATCCGAAAATCATTAAATATTATGGCCAATACTTATTCTCAAATTTATATACATTTAATCTTTGCAGTATCCAAAAGAGAAGGTTTAATTAGCCAAAGCTGGGAGGATGAATTGTATAAATATATATGCGGTATTGTAAATAACAATAAGCAGAAAGTCTATTGTATAATGGTATGCCTGATCATACTCATATTTTGTTAAGCATAAAGCCTAACATCCTTTTATCAGATTTAGTAAGAGATATTAAATCCAATTCCTCCAAATGGATAAACGAAAAGAAATTAATAAAAGGAAAATTTAAATGGCAAGAAGGATTCGGAGCTTTTTCATGTTCTCAATCTCAATTAGATAATGTCATAGCCTATATTGATAATCAGAAAAAACATCATGCTAAGAAAACATTTAAAGAAGAATATACTGCTTTACTAAAAAAATTCAATGTTGATTATGATGAAAAATATATTTTTGATTCTTGAGTATTATTTCACTCCTACGGAGCTTTGATTTTACAATGAATAAACTCTATTAAGATACCGCTCCTCTGGAGCTAAAGATTTAAAATACATTGAATATGGGAAGTCTCAATTGCCAATTTTGATTTTTTTGCCCCAAAGGGATAAAATCTTAATAAAAATAAATGCACGGTCGAAATAAGCACCCTTAGGAGCCTAATCTCAAACATATTATTATTTATTGCATTTGAAAATATAATATATCGAACCTATTGAGTTTTGTTTCTATCATAAATGGATCCTATTAAGATACCGCTCCTCTGGAGCTAAAGATTTAAAATACATTGAATATGGGAAGTCTCAATTGCCAATTTTGATTTTTTTGCCCCAAAGGGATAAAATCTTAATAAAAATAAATGCACGGTCGAAATAAGCAGCCTTAGGAGCCTAATCTCAAACATATTATTATTTATTGCATTTGAAAATATAATATGTCGCACCTTCGGAGCTTAGATTGCGCCATAGATCAATACTATTATGATACCGCTCCTCTGGAGCTAAAGTAGCTACAAAGAACCATTTATCAATCTAAATCCTCCGAACCTATAATTGATTTTCCTCTATCTAAATTTTATAATCCACAGAATGTGACAAATTTCTAATTGCCAATTTTAACTTTTCTTTGCCCCATAGGGGTAATATCTTAATAGAAATAATTTTTTGCACGAAATAAGCTCCGTTAGGAGTGAAATATTAATTGATTTGCTGTATAACATCTAATATTCCGCAACTAGGGAGCTTTGAATGAACCATAAATAAATTCTATAATGATACCGCTCCTACGGAGCTAAAACGTTATGCGGTCAATCTTAATTACTAATAAAACTGATATTCAAAGGAGCTTTACAAAAGCTCCTCTAGCTACTCCTCGATGTAATCGAAGGAGTAGAAGTAAATACAAGGCTTAGTAAATCACACAGTCACATTCAGTTTCTCTTGGGATTTCATTTGCTTATGCCTGATAATGGCCGCTACGGAAATAACAAGCAATATTCCAACGCACCAATAAACCCAGTTAGGTATGGGTACCGGGTCACCTTTTGCATAAGAGTGTAGTCCGGATAGATAATAATTTACTCCAAAGGACGTCATCACTATAGAAGAAAAGGCCCATAGACTGGCTAAATTAAAGATCAAATGATCTCTAAAATTCGGAATTAACCTGATATGCAATACTATGGCATATACGATCACCGAAATCAGTGCCCAAGTTTCTTTTGGATCCCAGCCCCAGTATCTTCCCCAGCTTTCATTGGCCCAAACACCGCCTAAAAATGTACCCACCGCCAATAAAAACAAGCCAATGGTTATTGACATTTCATTTACAATTGTCAACTCCTCCATACTCTTCCACCACTGAGCCTGAGGATTTTTAGGTTTGAAAATCAATAAGAGCAAACTTAACAGCCCTATAACCGCGGCCAATGCCAAAGGTGCATAACCGCTCACAATAATAGCCACATGAATTTTTAGCCAATAGGAATTCAATACAGGCATCAGGTTGGTAATTTCAGGATTGAGCCAGTCTAAAAAGCCTACAAATAACAAGGTGCCTGAAAACAACAGACCTAAAGGCAATGTAAAACGGGACTTTCTTGAAAACATCAGGCCAAAAAACAATACGCCCCATGCCACAAAAACCAGCATCTCAAAGCCATCACTCCATGGCGGATGTTTGGCTATATACCAGCGTAAGCCTAAATGAAAGGTAAAAACCAATAAGCCTATCCAGCTTAATACTGTCCCGGTTTTCCAGCCGATTCTGAGATATTTATTATCATAAAAAAGAAATAGTATGGCTAACACCAACATAACTATCCCTATCAACCAAAAAGGTGCGAATAAACGGCTGCCCAAATTCAGTTCGGTATAAAGCAGTTCTCCTTTTATCTCAGTTTCGGTAGGATAAACCTCCTCTCCTACTTTTTGCTGGTAAAGATGAATATAACCCAAACTCTCCTCCGCTCCTGACCAATCACCTTCTCTAATACCCTTATCTAAATTTTGTAAATACAGAGGGATAATATTCTTCACAAAACGTCCGTCTTCTTCACCAAAACCCTGGTTGAATTGATTTTTGGTGAACCAGGTATTGTTTTCTTCATTTTCAAGAGGGAATAAGCGCAGGAAATCTCCTGATAGCAAGGCATAGAATATATTAAAGCGCTCATCTGTTTTCAGCAATTCCTTATGGCCTTCATTTCGTTCCGAAGGCTTCAATTTATTGGCTGTTTCCACCAAATGATTGAGTTTATATTCTCCATCATCTGCCAAAAACTGTCTGAAACTTAAACGATCTGTAGGCTCTACACCCAAAGCTTTAAAAGCATCAAGCGATTTTTCCTGATCAATTTTAATCAAAGGCAGGTTACCATAAGTAATGGGATCCAACTGAACAGCCAACAAAAATTGCTCTGGAGTCAATTTAACTGTACCATCTTTTAAAGGGACAGGCATATAAGTTTTCCCGCTCAGCTTACGCACAATTTCATGCGCCAGTGTATTGAGCGGTTTCATCCGACCGTCCATATCCTGAACAATCAGTTTACCATATTCTTCCGCTTGTTCTTTGGGGACCAATGAATGCTTTATAGAGGCTTTGTCCTGAGCCTGTAATCCTAACACACTAAAGCAAAATAAGGCCAAAACCAATGTTGCTTTCTGCTTTAATTGATGGTTTTTATTAATGTGCATTCTGTTCAATTTTTTATTGAGCAAAGAAAAACGGCTTCCTTTCGCAAAAAGGGTCAACAACATGCCCAGCGTCAATAAAGTATAGCCGAAATAGGTAAGATAGGTTCCCGGTCTGTCCTGATTGATGGAAAGTACGGTTCCCTGCTCGTCCGTATCGTAAGAGGCCTGGTAAAAGCGATAGCCTGCATGATCCAAGACATTATTCATAAAGATGCGGAAAGGAAAAGAATTTTCACCGTCCCTAACTTCCACTTCACTGGCATAACTGGCAGGACTTCGGCTTCCGGGGTAACGCTCCAATTGGAAATCGGTGAGATATAGGCTAAAAGGTAATTGCATGGCTTTAGGTCCATAGGTAACGGCATAATCCTGGCCTTCATATTCAAATTTAGTCCATGCAGGCTCAATGCTGACTATATGAACAAATGCATCGGTCAGCTTATTGCCTTCCTTATCCTCCACTGTTAAATGAGCCACATCGGTCATATTCTCAGCCAATTTCACGTTCTGCTCAGGTTTATAAATTAAAGCAGAATTTTCATTAATGGATTTTACCAAAAATGCACCACCTTCCCATTGGTACAAGGACATGTATTTCAGAGGCTGTATATCATCCTTATGCAAAGTGCCCATTTGTTGGGTGGCCATTTCCATAATGGTTAAATGCTCAGCAGATTGGATCATCCATTTACCTTCTTCTTTAAATATTTTAATCTCGGCCTGTGTATCTTTTTTGGTAGCAATAGATAATTTCTCCAACTTAACCTGCTGGCCTTCTTTTAGGAGAAAATCTTCCCTGCCCTCTCCCATTGTTACAGCAAGGGAAATAAAGGTTTGATCACCTTCAATAAAGCTTTCCCTGCCTGCAGCAATATAGTCTACCATTTTAACCTTTAATTCTTTTCCTGCCAATTCCACTTTGGTTTCATAGGGGCTGAAGGTTTTAGGTGTATAGCTTAATTTTTCATTAAATTGATGTGGTTTTTCATGACCGATTGCTTCTAACTGCAGATAACGTTCATTGGTATAAAAAGTGCTTTCTTCCTGCTTTTCACGGATGTGGATCATACCCTCCTTACCAAAATAACGTGTAACGGCCGCACCCAACACTATAACCACAAAAGCCAGGTG
>JBEPWY010000074.1:0-12093 GCA_041642185.1 Marivirga sp. | reverse complement strand
GACCAATACTGAAGCGGTTAAAAAAGAAATTCACTGGAAAGTGACGAAGGAGCTTTTCAGCTTATTTCTTTTCAGCGGAAGGATGGGCATTTTAGCTGAAGGGCCCACAGTCTTGACTTTTTGTTACTTTTTTGTCAAGAAAAAAGTAAGACAAGAAAAAGGACCAGCCAAAGAATAGCTACGTAGTGCAACATGAGCTATAATGAATGGGGGTGCATCATGCAGGAAAGCGAGGCAGTAGTTGGAAAGTCCGCCACAATTAGTAAATTTATCACAAAAAATAATTAGGCTATTGTGGCTTGGAGTAATAGCAAGCTTAGTGCTTTCTATGCCCCACTCATCATAGCCTAATCGTTGTAGCCAATAAGGTAATCTTTAACATGAGACTCATCACAGTCATATTATTAACATTTATAGTAGCCTGCCAACCAATGGGCGAACAGGAAGAATCGAAGGTTGATTTTTTTGATGATGAGCTATTGTTTAACAGAGATGAGCCTGTTTTAAATATATATTACCAATCTGATGAGTGTGGAGAATGGGGAGGGCATGAAGAGAAAATAGTCATTTCAAGGAAGAACAGCATAAGATTATTCGAATTAGCTTATCAGGAATACAATGTGAACTGTGATAGCATGGTGAAAGAATACGGTCAGTACGGCTATAATGTTCGACCATTTAGAGAATTAGTCCGAACCAAAAGAGTGACAATTAATGAGCCAAGGAAGAGGGCCATATTGAACTTCTCAACAGACATGGTTAAATCAAAATTCAGTGAATCCTTTCCTGGGCATTCAGGTGTAATTCTTATGATATCTAACTCAGATTCAACTTTTTTAATCAGGACCTGGGGAGGAAGTGACGAACATTATCAAAGATTTGTTGACAACCTGGAACTTGACCGTAACGAATAAACTGGCTACAACATTCTGTAATAAATCATGGCGCTTCAGTAGTTTACAAAACTTTGGTTTTTTATAAGAAAGCCAGTCAATCCGCATTGACATATTGGAGAACCATTATCAAACATTTAATATAATCTTACCGTTTTCAATATGTCTGGCTGAAGTCGATTTGTTCATATCTCTTTCGGTCATTTTCTTTTAAATCTTAGCAGGTAATATTATTATGGGTACTATATCAGCAGACAAAAGAGGTCACAGAGCCGAAAAACCGAAAATAATACCGTTGAAAGGCTGGAAAGATATTGCCTTAAGGGTAAAAGACCAGCTGAAAACAGATCATGTATCTATAGTTTCAGCAGGAATTGCATTTTATTTTTTTCTTGCAATTTTCCCAACTATTGCAGCTGCTTTATCTATATATGGGCTGGTAATGGATCCAGCAGAAGTGCAGCAGCAGATGGGCCAGCTTGCCACTATTCTTCCTGAGCAAGCACACCAAATGATTAGCAATATTTTAGAAAAACAATCTGAAAAGTCAGAATCATCCCTAGGCTGGAGTTTAGTTTTAAGTATACTGATCAGTCTTTGGAGTTCCAATAAAGGTACACAGGCAGTTTTTCAAGGGGTAAATATTACATATAATGAACAAGATGATCGTGGTTTTTTAAAGTTAACTGGTGTTACCCTTCTTTTTACTATAGGAGGTATCATTATCGGCTTTATTGCTATCATAATGGTTGTGGCTTTTCCTGCACTTATCGATAAGATTGGTTTACCTTCAACATTAGAAACAATTATTCAATTATTACGATGGCCCATACTTGCACTGATAGTCATGTTTGCGTTGGCTGCGGTTTATAAAGTTGCGCCCTATCGTAAAAGTCCTGAATTTAAATGGACCAAATGGGGAGCTGTTATAGCTACAGTATTATGGCTAGGAGGATCGCTGCTCTTTAGCCTTTATGTAAATAATTTCGGCAGTTTTGATGAGACCTATGGCAGTTTTGCGGCTGTAATTATCCTTATGCTGTGGTTCTTTCTTACGGCATTTATTATCCTACTTGGTTCGGAAATCAATTCTGAAATGGAACATCAAACGAGCAGGGATACAACAACAGGTAAAGATAAACCTATGGGGGAGCGTGGCGGCTATCATGCCGATAATGTTGCCGGAAAAGATAAAAATAATAATGAAAGGCGGTAAATACACAGAACATAAGCTGCTAAACTATCCTAAACTGCTATTTGCAACAATTTTTAAGCTAAAGAATCATAAACATCCTATTGATATTGGGGACTAGTTCGCATAATATTTATTTATAATTGTAGATTTAACATCAAAAAACAAATGAAGCAAAATTACCAAAATATCCAGATGAAAGGCGCTTGTTTAATGATTGCCATTACTTTGATAGCATGTAATGCCGATAAATCACAAAAAAAACAGTTACTAAAACTGACAGCGTAAATGTTCAGCCTATAGTAGATCAGGAAATTGAGGAATCTATTTCCTCAGCTGAAGAAAAGGTTTTTTCTAATAAAAGGTTTAAAGATGTCACTGTCGAAAGAATTGAAGAACATGAATTTATTGTTCAAGGTAAGGCGCAAATATTTGAAGCAAATTTTGGATGATAAAGCAGTAATCATCAATGGGCTAGCAGATGAGTTTAGAAATGCGATTGCCTAACACCGAAACTGGGACAGAATGAAAGTAGCAGAAGGAGTGGCGGTTTAAATTATTTGTCGGGATATGAATTCAGAAATTCAAGCATACAACGACAAACAAGCTTAAAAGCATATATGCTATTTACTTGCACAACAGTTGATGGCGAAATGACCGAGGCTGAAAGCAAGTTTGGTGTACCCACCCGGTTTGGAGTTTAGAAGGTAACGCCATTGTAGTATACGGTAAACAAAAGGCGGGCTTGCGGTAATGTTTTGGAGTGGTGTGAGTTTTGCTGAAGAAATTGAATGTGAGAGGAAAAAATTTTAAAGATGCTCCTATAATTTACAATTAGATGGAGCAAATTGATATTGAAGACCTAAAGCGTAGGCTCGGTAAATCTAAAGAAATTCAGTGGGACGATAAAAACATCATCAAAGAAAAGTTCATTTAGATTAGTTCAAGTAATTTAATAAATTAGCAATAAAACTCTTGTCATGAAAACCACACCCGAACACGATGAACGTATGGCGAAAATGACATTCGCCTCAGTTTATCCTCATTATGTTACTAAAGTGGAGAAAAAAGGCAGAACAAAAGATGAATTGTACCAGGTTATTGAGTGGTTAACCGGTTTTGATGAGCATAAGCAGAGTCAATTCATTGAAGAAAAAGTTACCTTTGATGAATTTTTTCAAAAGGCTACATTAAACCCTAATGCTCAATTTATTACGGGTGTAATTTGTGGCTATAGGGTGGAGGAAATCGAAAATACTTTAACACAACAGGTAAGGTATTTGGATAAATTAGTGGAGGAATTGGCTAAAGGTCGTAAGATGGAGAAAATTTTGCGTAAGGTAAATTGACTGTCCGTTAAATTCAAAATATCAATGAACCGACCAACCTAAAAATCTCTTCAATTCAATACCCCAACACCTAAAAACCTCAGCACTTCAACACTTTATATCGGCTTAAAACTCTCAAAAGCCTCTCCACAATTATCGCAATGGTGCAGAGAGCGGCAAAGGGTAGGGCCAAAAGGAGATTTTAATGTGGTATTGGTGCTGTCGCAATTAGGACATTCAGCATGCTCAATAATGTCAAGGTCTTCAATAAGGTCATTATGTACAGGGGGAGGAGCAAGGCCGAATTTTTTAAGTGCTTGCTTACCTTCAGTGGAAATCAAATCGGAACTCCAGGTAGTTTTCAGGTTTAAATTAACTGTATGATTGGTGATGCCATGTTTATTTAAAACTTCTGTTACATCGCTTTTCATATAATCCATGGCAGGACAGCCGATAAAAGTAGGTGTCATGTTTACTGTCACATGATCTTCTTCAATCTCGATACCGGTAATTACACCTAAATCTACCAATGAAATTACCGGTATTTCAGGGTCTTTTACTTCTTTTAATAAGGATAATATATGTTCTTTATTATGTTTCATTTTCATCCTTCTTTATTTGTTTTATCTTGCTACCCCATCCTCTCCACGATATGAGTTTTAATTAGCAGTGGTTCGTGTCTCACGAACCACTCGTAAATTCGACCTTGGCTTATGTTCGACAATTTTATTTAATTACCAATCCGCAGTAGGGTCTACATTAAACACTTCAGTCATTTCTGTTAATAAAGGCTGAAGATGTTCTGTATGCTTACCATATCTACCGCCATAAACTGGCTCAATACTGTTCCAGTCCGGCACCTTTAAACCTGATTCTTCCAATATCTTGCTCACATTTTCTTTCCATTGGGTTTCAATGGCTTTTTCCCCTGGGTAAATTCCGGCTTCTATAAAATCGTTTTCGAACTTAGAAGGTTCAAATATTCCTAAAGCATAAGGCAGTGCATAATCTAATGCTTCTTGCATTAAGGTATTAGCTTCCTCATTGGCATTGGAAAGTTGCTTAATCCATGTGTTGGCATGCATTACATGGTATTTCACCTCACCTTTTAATTTTTTCGCTACCTGGGCTACTTCTTCTATAGGGCATTCAGCCAACATTTTAAATCTTATAAGCTCTGCATGATCAAAAAGAAAATGCCTCATTAAACTGAAGTTATATTCTCCTGTTGGCAGCTCTACCAATTGGCAATTATGAAATTGTTCTGCATTACGGGTAAACGCCACAGTGTCAGGCTCCTGCTCGCCCAATTCATGTAGAAGTGTGTAGAAAGCTAAACTTGACCCTACTTTGTCCTGAGCCATAGAAGAAAAAGCAATATCTTCCTCCAAAAGAGGGCCCATACCTGTCCATTCTGAATTACGATGACCTAGAATAAGCTGGTCATCGGCAATTTTATATAATAAGTCTTTTAATGCTTCCTCAGTCATAACTTAGGCTTTTTGTTCTTCTTTAAATTTCTTTATTTTCTCTGTTGCCTTATAATCCATGGCATCCCTGTATTTTTTATCAGGAAGAGTATTCCAAATGTCGGTGAATTCCTCTCCTTCAATTTTAAGAATTTGGCTTTCTTTCGCCAACCATAAATTTAGCACCGGTTTTTCGGAAGCAAATTTATTTTTAGCGTTCCACAATGCTTCCTGAGGGGAATGCGCATCCAAGTCACCCGCATGAATATGTTGCTTTCCTCTTTTCACCAATTGAAAAATCTGGTATACAGCATTCTCTCCCTTTTCGGCACCTTCCATTATTTCTTTATTGATATAATCGTAGATGTCTTCTTCGTTTTCAGTAATGGGTGAAACCTGAATATCAGTAGTTTTAATTACCCATATACCTGAACAGCTCATGCCCCTCCGGCTAAACTGCTCTTTGGCGAATAAAAACGCCATTTCTTCAGTAGGTGCATGTACAATGCCCTCATGCTGATAAGGTTTATGCTCCTTAGGTTGCACAAAAACCTCGTAGGTGATAAATTGATCTTTTTCACCCTGATCAGGAAATGCGGTACCAAATTCCGAAGGAATAGATAAACGGTTGATTCTGGGATCTAATGAATTAATAAATGACATATTAATTAATGTATTTCGTTAGTGATTTCTTTATTAACAGTTACTTAAGCCATAGGCGCGACGTATTCTTCACCTTTGGTTTTGGAAGCTAATGCTCTCCTTACCCAGGCACCACGCTCTTCAGCGGTTCTTCTTACCGCCAGACGCTCTTTGTTACAAGGTCCGTCACCGTTAATTACTCTTTTAAATTCTTCCCAGTCAGGCTCAGTAAATTCCCAAGCATTGGTTTCCGGGTTTTTCTTCAGATTTTCATCTGGAAGAGTTAATCCCAATTCCCAAATTTTAGGTACATACATATCTAAAAATTGCTGACGACATTCGTCATTAGTAGCCATTTTTACTTTCCACTTAACCAATATTTCAGTATGGGTCGACATTTTATCGGAAGGACCAAAGAAATGCATCATAGGTGCCCACCATCTGTTAACAGCTTCCTGCATCATTTCTCTTTGCTTTGGCGTACCTGTAGCAAGGTGAATTACACAATGGTGACCGTACTTCAGGTGAAATGATTCTTCAGCACAGATTCTATCCAATGCTCTGCAATATGGACCATAACTACCTCTTGCATTAGCTAATTGGTTAACAATAGCACCAGCATCTACCAACCATGAAATAAAGCATGAATCGGCCCATGTAAAAGTAGGGTAGTTGAAAATATTGGAATATTTTGATTTTCCTGTAATCAAATCCTGGATCATTTGTTCCCTGGACTTACCTAATGTTTCGGCGGCGCCATATAGTAATTGTGCGTGTCCTACTTCATCCTGAACTTTAGCCATTAAAGCTAATTTTCTTTTGAATCCAGGTGCACGGGTAATCCATGTTCCTTCTGGTAAAGAACCAATAATTTCAGAATGAGCGTGTTGCTCAATCATTCGGATAAGTTGTTTTCTGTAAAGCTTCGGCATCCAGTCTTTTGGCTCAATTTTTTCACCACGGGCTATCCTTGCTTCAAATTCAGCTAATTTTTTCGGATCCTCATCTTTCAATAAGTCATTATTAGTTGAAGAGGGTTCAAATACTTGTCCACCACCGTACATAATTATTTTTATTTTAGGTTTAAAATTATCTTACTTTAAGGCCATTGATGAAAACATCTGTTACATTTTCAGCAATTTCTCTGGGGCCTAATTTGCCATCCTTTTTATACCAGGCAGGCATCCAGTTAACAGAAGAAAGCAAAGCCAAAACCGTGAATTTAGCATCCAAAGCTTTAAATACCCCTGCTTTATTACCGTCTATTAATATTTGTATAAATTTATTTTCATATTGATTGCGCATTGTCAGAAAATTAGACAAATAAGGCTCGCTTAAATGTCTCCATTCTGAAACGAAAACTGCGCTTGCTGCAGGATCTTTAGTCAATACCTTTACATGCGACACCACTGCTTCTTTAAGTTTAACATCAGCCGGCATATTGGCTAACTCACAATCTTCTAAAGACTGAAAGAAATCTTCAGCCATTTGGAAGCAGATAGTTTGAAGAATTTCTTCTTTCGATTTAATATGCGAATACAAACTAGCAGCTTCTATACCAATAAAGCCTGCTAAATCCCGCATGGATGTAGCAGAATAACCTTGTTTTTGAAAAAGCTTAGTAGCCTTTTCAATAATCTGTTCTTTACGGTTTAGCTTTGTTTTGGTAATCATTATATAAATGTAACGAACTAACGCTTGTTAGGGAAATAAAGTTCATAATATTTTTTCAATATTGCTATACTTAGTTTCTGAATCAAACTTAGGTTGATATTTTTAAATGATTGGTTCTGATTTTTATCGAAGACTCTTCTTACTCTTTTTAAAAGTTTTGGCAGGTTTACTATAAACTTCTTTTGCTTTCACGGAAACCAATTCCATTTCAGGATAACGTAAAGCGGTAAGGTGGCCACCATAAACGCAGCCCGTATCAATATTAATGGTGTTATTGACCCAATCTGTTTTTGCCACAGGTGTATGGCCATATACTACAATAGCTTTTCCTTTATAATCTAAAGCCCAGTTGTATTTACCAGGTATATCCGATTGATCAAGCTTATCTTTAGATTGGCCATATATACAAAATTTACGGACTTCCTTTGAAAATTCCCCTTGCATATGCTCTTTTATGCCAGCATGTGCTATAGCAAGTTTGCCGCCATCGAACAAATAATAACTGGGTAGTGAATCAAGAAAGGCATCTAGTTGATTGATAAACTCTTGATTCTCTTTTTTGAGTTGTTTGATTGTTTCTTTTAGGCTGGGTTTGTTTTCTACATTTTTACCTTTAATAAGCGCATGTAATTTTACTTCATGGTTTCCTTTAACACACCAGCCTATTCCTGAATTGATTATACTCATTACCAATTTGAGAGTTTCTACAGAGTCTGGCCCTTTATTTACCAGGTCCCCTACAAATATCAACTGCCTTTTTTCAGGATGGCTTACATGAATCCCGAAATTTAAACTGTTAAAAGGCGTTTCATTTATCTCATAATTAAGCTTTAGTAATAATTCTACAGCTTCATCAAAACAACCGTGTATATCTCCTATTATGTCAAAAGGACCTGAAATCTCGTTTCTAATATTTTGCAAATCCATGCTTTTCGTATTGGCATTTATTCTATCATTTAATATCGGCTAAATTTTTTAAAGTTACTGCTTAGATCGTGTTTTTTCTTTTTAATTGAGTATTAAATAGGGGGGGGCGAATTAGGAAGGCTGAAAACACACATCTAATGTAAAAAAAAAGCCTTAACAAGAAATTGTTAAGGCTTTTAAATATTTGTTGAGAAATTTTTAGTCTGTAATTACAGAAAGAGATATTTCTTTTTTCACTTCTTTGTGTAAATCAATGATGGCTTTATACTCGCCTAATTCTTTGATATCACCACTGATAGCAATTTTCTTTCTATCGATGTCAAAACCTTTATCTTTTAAGCCTTCAGCTATTTGAACAGTAGTTACTGCACCAAATATTTTACCGCTTTCACCAGCTTTAGTTTTGATAGTCAGAGTAAGATCACCAATTTTGTTGGCAATTTCCTCTGCATCCTTCTTCATTTTCTCTGCTTTGTGAGAGGCCTGACGGATGTTTTCATCTATTTTCTTCTGGTTAGAGTTATTAGCAATGATTGCAAAACCTTGAGGAATCAAATAATTTCTTCCGAATCCTGGCTTTACAGTTACTTTATCATTCTTATAGCCCAAACCATTTATATCTTGTGTTAAGATTACTTCCATTTTTGATAAAATTTATTGGGTTAATTATTTCAATGAATCAGTAACGTAAGGCAACAAGGCAATATGTCTTGCTCTTTTTACTGCTTGTGCTACTTTCTTCTGATATTTAGCACTTGTACCTGTAATACGGCTTGGTAATAATTTACCTTGCTCATTTACAAATTTCAACAAAAAGTTAGGGTCTTTGTAATCGATATACTTGATACCAAACCTCTTGAATCTACAATATTTCTTTTGATTATCTTGCTTTTTAGCGTTAATCGGCTCGTTATGAAGTGTCATTTGGCTACCTCCTCTTTATTTTCTTTGTTTTTATTAAATGCGCCGTTTCTGCGTCTTTCTCCGTACTCAATAGCATACTTATCTAAGGATACTGTTAAGAACCTCATCACTTTCTCGTCTCTTCTGTACTCTAACTCAAGGGCTGCAACAACCTCAGGTGTGGCCTTAAATTCGATAAGATTGTAAAAACCAGTGCTCTTGTGCTGAATAGGGTAAGCTAACTTTTTCAAGCCCCATTGCTCCACATTAATGATTTCAACTTTCTTATCTTCTAAGATTTTTCTGAATTTGTCGACAGCATCCTTCATCTGAGCATCAGATAAAACGGGAGTTAAGATGAATACCGTCTCATAATTTTTCAATTCCATTATTAATTGTTTTTAAAATTGGTTTGCAAAAATAGTGCTTTGTATTTTATTTAACAACCTTTTTGTGAAAGAATATAATATTTTACATAATGATTACAACCTTTTTGTATTATTGGTTGTCTTTAGGCATATAAATCATGATATGAAGTATATTTTTATAAGTTTTTTAGTATTTAGTCTCTTCTCTTGTTCAGAAATGGAAGATGCAAACCAAGATATTTGTATACCAATATTTTGTGGTGATGTTATTAATGATCAGGTAAATTTAACCATTTATAATGATACCGGTATTGATTTTGATGAGTTTTATTGGGATATAGGTGGTACAACTGATTCTCTTGAATTTTTTCCATTAGAGCAATTTGCTTGCTGGACCAATCATGAAAGCCTGACAAATTCCTACTTTTATGCAAAAGGTAAATCCGGAAACGCGATATTTGAACTAGATACTATTAGGGTAGATAGTGTAGATATAAGAACGATTAAGACTGGAAACTTTGCACTGGAAGTATACAGGGTTGATGATTCCAATAATTTATTTTCTGTGTTGATTGATGATTATTCCGGTGAATGCAGGGGGTTTAAATAATAGTGCATTGTTATCGTAACTTTCTTGCCCGTTTTTGGTTTTTTTCATTATGATAAGAAAACTCATATTCATTTTTTTATTTCTTTTAATTTTGCTTGTATGGTTAGCCCCTAAGGAAGCCGATTATTTAGATAGAGTAGCGACTGATTTTGTTGAGATTCATGAGAATGTGGAAATTAATCCTACCCAACTATTAGAACTTGGCACTTATAGTTATAACCATCACCTGATCTATACCGAATTCACTTATTATTTTGGGGAAGTATCTGTAAAATATTATGGCTTTTTTACCTTTATTTTCTTTTCAGAAAGTAAGATTGGCGAGCAACTACCCGAAGATGTTATAGTATACCTTCCTCTTGATTGATGTAATTTTAAGCTCTAATATCACTTTTTAGATTATTTTTGTTTTCATTTCTTTGTACACAACTTAATTAACCTGTCTAAGAAACACTTTATTAGTTTAGTTTCCTTTTATAATAAATTCACAATAAATAATTATGAAATTTTTTTCTGGTTTACAAAATATTGGAGTAAAGTCATCTTATCCTGATTATGTTAATAATAAAATCATTCTCAGTAATATGGTGGCTTTTTTTAATATTGTGATGGTAGCCTTACCATTTACAATTATAGCTTTTATATATGCAAAACCCATTGTTTTCATACCAGTTCTAGGGATAGTCGCCGTGTCTTCTGTATGGTTGCTCAATAAGTCAGGAGGCATCTATCTGGCAAGGATACTTATTGCAGTTAGTCCTTTGCTTTTAGCTGTAATATTTACAGCTTACTTAACTTCTCCTGATACAAATCCTCCATTGGTAATGGTATTAATTTGTATGGCATTTGCTATTTTACCATTTCTTGTTTTTGATATAAGAGAAAAGTCGTACCTGATATTTTGTGCAATTTTAAACATCTCATTATTTATCGGGTTAGAGAAGCTTTCAACTGTTTTTGTGAAGGATATAGACATTAACTTTATTTCTTCAGGGTTTCTTTATTATATGAATTATGTAATAGCCATTTTATTGGCTTATACTATCGTTTTTTTGCTTGCCTTTATTGGCTATAAGGCAGAAATGAAAAGCAATAAATTAATTGAGGATAATCAAAAACAAACAGAAAAACTGCAGAGTTCGGAGTCAGTATTAAAAGAGAATTTAGATGAAGTTAAAAAGGCTCAGGAGGAAGAGAAGAACCGCACTTGGATAACCGAAGGTATTGGTAGAGTAAATAATTTAACTCGCTTACATAATGACCCTGATCAATTAAGCAGAGAGGTGATAAGTGAAATTGCTAAATATATTGGCGCAAGTCAGGGAGCTATTTACCTTGTTAATAAGGATGAAGAAGATGAAAGTGAGGCCTTCATGGAAATGAAAGGAGCTTTTGCTTTTGGAAGGAAAAAAAATATTCAAGATAAAGTAAAGCCAGGTGAAGGCTTAATAGGTCAATGTTATCTGGAAAAGGATATAATTTTTCTAACTGAAGTACCTGAGAGATTTGTTAGGATAAAAAGTGGACTTGGTGATGCCACTCCTCGCAATATTGTTATAATACCTTTAATGGCAAATGAAGAAATAGAAGGTATTATTGAAATAGCTTCCTTTGAAGTTATGCCAGAATATAAAATTGATTATTTGAAGAAGCTAGGTGAAAGCTTGGCCACCTCTTTTAATCTTAATAAAGTGAATGCCAATACAAAGCGCTTGCTGGAATTATCTCAGGAACAGGAGGAGCAAATGCGCTCCCAAGCGGAAGAATTACACCAGAATATGGAAGAGTTGCAGGCTACCCAGGAAGAAATGCAACGAAAAAGTAGGGAAACTGAAGAACAGAATCAACAGTTACAACAACAGGAGGAAGAGCTGAAACAAAATATGGAAGAGATGCAGGCCACGCAGGAAGAAATGGAGCGAAAGAACATGGAAACCGAAGAGCAAAACCAGCAGTTGCAACAACAAGAGGAAGAGTTGAAACAAAATATGGAAGAAATGGGAGCTCAGGCAGAAGAAATGGAGAGGTCAATGAACCAAATGTCCGAAATGCAACAGGAAATGCAAGCCAGAGAAAATATACTTAAT
>JBEPWY010000073.1:0-12160 GCA_041642185.1 Marivirga sp. | reverse complement strand
TGTTAATGATATCAGCTTCAGAAATCTTTTTTACACTTCTCTCTGAAAGAGTTTCTTCAATGCTTTTTGGCCTCCTTTTTTCGGTTGAGAAACCACAACCGAAAAATAAAAAAATAAATGCGGCGGCAAAAAGATTTCGGATCATTGAAAATTAAATTAACTGTTCACTTTCAACAACGGCACCAATTAACATAAAGTTACTTGAGCCGGAATCCTGGTTATTTAAAACGCCGGCTGAAAATTGTGTATTAACGATATCTCCTGATTTTGTTTTTAGCTTCACTATTCCCGACCAGGTTTTCCCATCAGTTAACGATTTTTTCATTGCACTGATTTTATCTTTGGACGCAACAATTTTATCAAAAGCTGTATTACTTAAATCAGTAAAGCTATAGTTAAGCTGGTCTGAAGCTATATTATTAATACTGGTGATATTAAATTTCTCATCCAATTCAATCATCATGTTTGTGTAATTGATGATTTTTTCTTTATCATCCCTATCTCTTTGAGACCTCTCCATTTCTTCCTGAGTAGCCTGGAGCTCTTCCATATTCTGTCTCATTTCTTCCTCCTGCGATCGCATTTGCTCAGTCATTTCGCGGGATTCATTGAGTAATTTGGATGTTCTTTCGTTAATTTTTACAGATGAAATAGTTGATGCAATGTTTTCGGCAATTTTTTCAACAAAAACTCTTTCATGTTCTTCATATTTGTTAAAAGAGGCTAATTCTATCACTCCATAAATTTCTTCATTCACTTTAAGTGGAACAATTAATAAGCTATTAGGATTTGCTTCTCCTAAACCGGAAGTGATCATTACATAGTCTTGAGGAACCTCAGTCATATATATTGTTTCTGACTCCAGCCAAGCTTGTCCTGTTAAACCTTCTCCCTCGTAAATCTTTTGTTCAAGGTATTTTTTTTTGTCCCACGCATAGCATGCGGTAAGCTCCAAATAAGGATCATCTTCGCCCTCTCTATTGATAATGAATAGACCACCCTGGTTTGATTTAGTGTATTTAACTAAACTTGAAATGATTTCATCTGACAGTTTAGAGATATTGTCGTTGTTTCTTCTTAGAATATCTCCAAACATAGCTAAACCTTCAGTCGTCCAGTTTCGCTTTTTATCTTCCTCAGCAACACGCTTTAGGTTACCGCGCATGTTAATAAGAGCGTTACCCAATACATCCTTTTCACTAAGAGGCTCATAATCAGAGTCATATTTACCACTTCCTATATTTTCAGCAAAGTAAGAGGTGTCTTTCAAGCCGTAAACCAGCTTATCAACAGCTATAGCCATTTCACCGATTTCATCGTTGCCAAATTTTTTGGTATTGCTATCAGGTAAAATGCCCTTTCCTAATTTAACTACCAGATCTTTAATGTAATTAACGGGCCTGGTAATAGAAGAAGCTAACCAAAATGCACCAATCAGACCTAAAACAACAAATACTATAGCCAGAATAATTGATGTATTTCTTAATGTGGTAGAAGTTTGTAGAACTTCAGATTCATATTTATCAGATTCTAACTGTTTTTGTTGAAGAACATTATTGAGGGTATCGTTAATACTATTTGTTCTTGGTAAAACTTCCCTTTCAATAGATTCGGAAGCCATAAACTTCACAATAGCATCCTCATAATCTTCAAAAGTAATTAAGCTTTCCATTATTTCTTTTTGAAAGCCCAACAATGTTTCAAACTCGGTGAAAACACTGTCCATTTTATCAACCTGCTCTTCCTCTTCCCACTTTCCCATTAAGCCAGAGAGCCTTTCCTTCATGGCAGGATATTCCTCCTGATGTATTTGCTTTAAACTTTCTTTGTCCTCTTCATTACTTTGAAGATAAACCCAGTTAGTCACCAACATTTTAGATCGAATGACAAGCAAATTAAAATCTTTAATAGCTGTAACAGATGGCTTTATTATGTTGGAATTTTTCTCAGTAAGGTTACTGTTTTTGCTAACTGTGTAAATAGTAATCCCAGCATAAATTACAAATATTAATATAAGAGTAATAAATCCCCCCAGTATTTTATTACCTATAGTAAATCTAAAGTTTTTCATTTTATAATGATTGCTAAAAAATGTATGGTTAAACTTAATAAAATAATTTGATATTCAGACACCCCACTATTATGACGGCTGTTTAATAGTGTACTGTTTACTTAACTTCTTCACCAAAACTTATTAATTCCCGTGAAACTTTGAGCCCCGTTTGCTCCAGATTAAATGTATTTACCTCAAACTTTAGTTTACCTTCTACGTCTTTAAAATTAATCATAGACCCCTTTTGGGCCAGTCCTGCCGACTCACTAATTAATAAAGTTGGTCTTTTGCCTAAGGCCATCTTAATTTTGGAGAAGTCTCCTGATTTACTTTCAGGCACAAATAACATGTTGATTTTCTGATTCAGATCTTTCTCGGTAATAGTGACTATTTTAATAGTCTTTCCGCTCGCTTTTTTTATTTCGGACATTTCTTTCAATAAGGGGGTGATTTCCGAATCGCCCAAAACGGCAATAATAAAATCACCTTCCTGATAGTTTTCGGGCCATTGGATATATTTTGTGAAGCTGTAGAAAAACACTTTATGAAATCGATAATCTTTTTCCTGGGCTATTCCTGAATTCATCATTAACATGAAGCAAATAATCAACAGGACAGAAATTTTTAGGTTTCTCATTTTTTTATTCTGAATTTAAATACAAAAAGTAGTTATTTTTATCTGAAAAAAGAAAAACTAATCTACCAACACACCTTTATTGCCAACGAAAACCAGCTAATACTGAGATTTATTGCTTTTTGCTTCTCTTTTTTAATTATGTAGCGTAAGCTAAATCAGTTAAATTATTATTACCACCACATAAAAAAAAGAACAAAGTGGAGAGAATAATAAGAATAGAATACTTTAAATATACCTATATATTATTCATTCACTCAATGATATAAATATTTATTAGCTTTGCATAAGATTAGAAAACAAATATGCTTGACAGATTAGAACATATTAAAGATAGATTTGAGGAAGTGGGACAGTTGATGGTGCAGCCAGACGCCATGTCAGACATGAAGAAATTTACTGAGTTAAGTAAAGAATATTCGGACCTTGAAAAGGTTGTTAAAGAATATGAGGCGTATGTTAAAATTCTGGATGGATTGCAGCAGGCCAAAACAATTTTAGAAACGGAAAAAGATCCCGGCTTTCGGGAAATGGCCAAGCTGGAGCTGGAAGAATTAGCACCTCAAAAAGAGGAGCAGGAAGAAGTTCTTAAAAAAATACTGATACCTAAAGATCCTAATGATGAAAAAAATGCTGTTTTAGAAATACGTGCTGGTACCGGCGGGGATGAAGCAGCTATTTTTGCCGGCGATTTGTTCCGAATGTACCAAAGGTTTACAGAAAAAAATAATCTCAAAATAACGGTACTAGATTTAACAGAAGGGACGTCGGGCGGCTATAAAGAAATTATTGGCACAGTTACCGGAAAGGACCCTTATGGAACATTAAAATTTGAATCCGGTGTTCATAGGGTGCAAAGAGTTCCCGCAACTGAAACACAGGGCAGGGTGCATACTTCCGCAGCAACCGTAGCTGTTTTACCTGAGGTAGATGATGTGGAAGTAGAAATAGACATGAACGAAATAAGAAAAGATACTTATTGTTCATCCGGACCGGGTGGACAATCTGTGAATACCACTTATTCTGCGGTACGTTTAACCCATTTACCTACAGGTATGGTGGTTACTTGTCAGGATCAAAAATCCCAATTAAAGAATTTTGATAAAGCACTAAAGGTATTACGCTCCCGTTTATATGAAATAGAGCTGGCAAAGCAATTGGATGAAATAGGTGCACAAAGGAAGACTATGGTACGAAGCGGAGATCGTTCAGAAAAAATAAGAACTTATAATTATCCTCAAGGCAGGGTAACTGATCATAGAACTGGATATACAGTACACAATTTACCTACTATTATGGGAGGGGACTTAGAAGATATCATTGAGAATTTAAAAATGGCAGAGAACGCAAACAAACTTAATGAGGAAAGTTAAAAACGGCATTTTCTTTATAGTCATACTTTTGTTTGGCAGCATTATTTTTTCAGCCTGTTCATATGAGCCCGAAATAAATGAAAAAGCTGTACAACTAACTTTTTCTACTGATACCGTACAATTTGACACATTATTTGCAGAAAGAAAAAGTATTACAAAGCGTTTGTTGGTTAAAAACACTTCCAATAAGGCGGTTTCTCTGGAGCAAATTAGTTTAAGGGAGCATTCCGATGATTTCATTTTGACTTTGAACGGCATAGAAGGCAGACAATTTAATAATCAGCTTCTGCTGGGTAATGACAGCTTACTTGTACTAATAGAAGCAGAGATTGATCAGACTGATGAGAACAACCCTTTTGTTATTAGGAATAATATTGATTTTGTTAATCAGGGAAACCAGCAATCAGTTATTATTGAAGCGTGGGGTCAAAATGCCAATTACTTAAATGATTCAGTATTAGTTTGTAATGCAAGATGGACGGCCGATAAAGCTTATGTTATTTCCGAAAATATATTAATTGATTCCGCTTGTAGTCTTGTGATTGATCCTGGAGCCAAAATTTACAGTGCCAATAATTCATTTATTTTAGTAGCAGGTAATTTACAGGCAGAAGGAAATATTGATAATCCAATTTTATTTATGAACGATAGGCTGGATGAACCATTTTCCAGCGCACCTGGCCAATGGGGAGGCATAGTGTTTTTAGAAGGAAGCAACAACAACTCATTGAAATATGTAGATATCAAAAATGGTATTGTAGGATTGAACTTAAACGTATTTGATGGAGATGGCAAGCCGGATGTGCGTATGGAGAATTCTTATGTGGGCAATATGTCCTTTAGTGCAGTTTTAGCATTAAACAGTGACTTTGAAGCTGTAAATTCAGTTTTTTATAATACAGCATCAGGAACTGTAACTCATTTAGGAGGAGGCTTAGCTACTTACAATCATTGTACCATAGCCAATTATTTTAATGTTTCCCGTGATCAACCGGCGGCTTTTTTCTCTGATTTTGCTGTTGATAATAATGAAAATGAAATACTTCATCCCATGGAGGTGAATTTACTTAACACAATTGTCTATGGTAGAAATCAGGAAGAAATATTATTTTATGAGGAAGTTTTAGATAACCTCTCCCTATCGTTTTCAAATAGTTTATTCAGGAGCAGCGAGGATGTTCTGGCAGGGAATAATTCTATTCTTAATGAAAACCCATTATTTAAGGAACCTGCAGATGATAATTTCAACATAACAGAAGGTTCACCAGTCATAGGAAAGGCACTGCCTTCTACTGTAGTTCAAGATATTATAAATACTCCGCGCGATCAAAACCCTGATATTGGAGCCTATGAATATGTGGAAGTTCCGGAAAATTGAAGTTTTTATAAAGCGTATTTAATGGAAAGCTTCATTCTTCATCATTACCTTCTTTCTCCTCTATTTTTTTAATATATTTATTCAGTACAAAAGCCAGAATCCAAAAAAACAAAGCGGCTAAAGTATATTCCATTGCCTGGTCTCCGGCATAACGTAAACTATAGTAAAATACTAACACTACTATTGCCCAAAGAACCCAATAAACTATTCTTAAAATTTTAGTATCTCTCATTTCAATAAAGCATAAGCAGCCTCCACATACATTAATACATCCTGAGGATGTTCTCCCTGATATATTTTATCTCTGTCTTTTCCCAATCGTACAACCACAGCATTTTTATCTTTTAGCACAAAAATGTATTGTCCAAGGATTCCGCGAGCATAAGGAATTTGTTTGCCGTTCCAATCCAGCACCCACCATTGATACCCGTAATGTTCGATAGTTTTTTCAGACCCAACTAAATTTACCGGACTTGTGGCTACTTCTACATAGTCAGCAGGTACAACATTGTTTCCATTCCATTGGCCTTTGTTCAGTACCAACTGACCTATTCGTGCAAAATCTCTTGCGGTTGCATTAAAACAGCAAAAAGCTTTTTCCATGCCCGTAGCTTTATCGAGGCTCCAAAGCGCATCGGTTTCTGCACCAATTTTTCTCCACAATCTGTTGGTGGCATAATCGCTAACGGATTGGCCAGTAGCTGTTTCCAAAACTTCAGCTAATACTTGGGTGTTGATGCTTTTATAGGCAAACTCCTTTCCCGGTTCAGAATCCATTTCAAGATTTTCCACAATAGACTTCAAGTCTGAACCATAATAGGCTTTGGTGGTAATAGAAAAAGGACTCATATAGGCCTCGCTCCACTCCAGTCCGGAGCTCATGGTAAGCAAATCACGGATAACAATTTTTTCCTTCCCACCAGCTTTAAAGGATGGTAAAAAATCAGAAACCGGCTGAAATACACTTTCAATTTTTCCTTCTTCTATTGCAATTCCAACTAGTAAGCCAATGATACTTTTGGCGGCAGAAAAGGAGTTTGAAATATCTTCCTCTGAATACCCTAGGTAATATTTTTCAAATACAATGGCAGTGTCTTTAATAATTAAAAAGGCCGTTGTTTCATATTTATCAAGTGTCTCTTTATAGGTGTCTCCCAATTCATATTTATTGTAGTCTTCCGCTATTTTCCATGGTTGTGGGTTGCTGGCTACAACAGTTCTGTTCTCGAAAATTTCGTAGTCATCTATATTAGCTGTTAAATAAATAAATGCTCTTTGGGAGTGCTTAGGCAACAATATATAAATAATTCCTAAAAGAACTATCAGGAGCAAAATGACTTTTAATACTTTTTTGATCATATTTATCTGTAATTAATTTCCAAAGTTAGAAAATCAACAGAAATATAACGCTTTTGAACAGCTTTGTCAGTCAATATAATTTTTTTACTTATTAGAAGAAATAACAAAAAAGAAAAGGTTGGTTGAATTGGAATTAAGGAAAACGCAAAAAAAAGCCCTTTCGGGCGTCAAATTATTAATTGATAAAATTTGATTCCGGAATTGGGTCACCAATTGCCTCAATGGCTTTTTCAATATTATTAGGTCCTGATAAAAGCTCCAGAGATTTGCCAAAAGTATTTCTTGCATCAATACTTTTAACCACAACCTCGGCAACATCCGCCCTGGGAATAGACCCTACCCTTTCGTCCGTTCTTTCACCATAGTCTACTTTACCAGTAGGCTCATCATTAGTAAGCAAGCCAGGCTTAATAATGGTATAGTTTAACTTGGTCTGTTGAAGGTAATCATCAGCGGCAGATTTGGCACCATAGTAATGAGCCATCTTTTCAGGCCATTCCTTAGGATTAAAATCTGCTCCAAAGGCACTTATTTCAACAAATCTGATAAATTCATGTTTTACGGCTAAATCAATGGCTTTTATGGCGCCTAATTTATCAACTGCCTCAGTCTTATCAGCACCGGTATCACCGCCGCTTCCAGCTGTGAAGATAACGGCATTGTTTCCATCAAAAGCATGGCTAAAGTCTTCTTCTAAATCACCCAATACAGTTTTAATTCCTTTTTTCTCAAATTGCTTGCGCTGAGACTCTTTTCTTACCATCGCAATAGCATCGTGTGGGGTGTTGCTATGGATTTTATTTACTATTTGTGAACCTATTTTTCCGTTGGCACCTATTACTAATATATTCATTATTTTTAATCTTTAGTTCATTTATAATAACGAAATCTGGACAAGAAGTTTTCTTTAGAAGAATAGCAAGTTGATTTATTCATCATTTAGGGCTTGTTTAAAAAGTCTCAAGCGCCTTAGTTGAATGGTAAGAAGTGTTCTGTTTATTCAAAAAAGTTATCTACAGAAAAACCCAGAAACTTATAATCATTATTAACCACAGCACCCCTAAGAAATGCCACGCCTTCGTAATCAGTTCATATTTTAAATGCCAAAAAGGATTTGTTTCTGCTATTAATAGCGTAACCGGGTCTCTGGAAATTGCCCTTGTTTGAAAAATTAAATACCCCAAATAAGTATGGGCGATAATGAAATGCAGTCCATGTAATCCTGTAAGCACATAAAGAAATGAGCTAGAAACGTTTTCATTAAATAAAACACCTGATGACTTTAATTCGCCCCACCCTAAAAGTTGACAAAAAGCAAAGCCCAGACCCAAAAAAAAGGTAAACATAAGTGAAGTAAGTAATGCAGGAATAGATTCTTCCTTAAAATATTTTTTAGCAGGCTGTATAACAAAACTGGAGGCAATTATTAAAACTGTGCTTAAACCAAAAATAGCAGGGATTTCTATATTCTGAGCGATTTCGTTTTCCAGGCTTCTGAAAAAAGAAAAAAGTAAAAATAAAAATATAAGGCTACTGCTAACCAAACCTAAAATCAGCATCATTTTATATGGGTGCATCTTTTCTACCCTTTCAAAAAAGGTAAGCTTCTCTTCTTTTGTCTTTTTATCCATAATTGGGAAATAATTATATCAATTATTTGATTGATAATTGAACTATGTGCCAATGATAATAGTTTGATTACCTTTGCAGTTATTTATCATTTATAATTGTCTTAATTTAGTATAACGCAAGATAATTAATAAGGTATAGGACATTGAAAATAAAAGACTTTTTAAAACTTTATAAGGAGGATGCCATCATTCAAACGATTGCTGCCACCATTAAACCGAACGAGGGAAAAAACCTTCATTTGAAAGGAATAGTAGGCAGTTTGGATGCAATATTTGTGGCGGCAGTACATAGTCAAAGCCATCAAAATCATTTAGTAATTCTTCACGATAAAGAGGAGGCTGCATATTTTCAGCATGACTTGCAGAATTTATTAGGAATTAAAGAGCCTCTGC
The DNA here is from genome assembly GCA_041642185.1 of Marivirga sp. Taxonomy (GTDB): domain Bacteria; phylum Bacteroidota; class Bacteroidia; order Cytophagales; family Cyclobacteriaceae; genus Marivirga. The sequence continues at coordinate 3,339 of JBEPWY010000073.1, read as the reverse complement.
TTTTTCCTACTTCCTATAAGCGTGCTTACCAATTTGACGAAACTGAAAATGCCAATGTGCTAATGAGGGCAGAAATCCTCAACAGAATTAACAATAAATCTGCATCAGGGGAGATTATTGTAACTTACCCTGAGGCACTTTCTGAAAAAGTAATCAATAAAAAATCTTTATTATCAAACACCTTCACTGCAAAGGTAGGGGAAAACCTTGATGTAGAATTTATTGCTGAATTACTGCAAACTTACGATTTTGAACCTACTGACTTTGTGTATGAACCGGGGCAATACGCTGTTCGTGGAGGAATTATTGATATTTTCTCCTACGCAAGTGATCAGCCTTACCGGATTGAGCTTTTTGGAAATGAAATAGATAGCATCAGAACATTTGATGTGGCCTCTCAGCTTTCAATTGATACTGTTAAGCATATAAACATTATCCCTAATGTGCAAACTAGATTGTTGCAGGAAGTGCGAGAATCTTTCCTGGATTATATGCCGAACAACACCAAAATATGGGTAAAGGATTATGAAAGAACACTTGATGTAATTGGGCGGTATTATGAAAAAGCATCACAGTCATTTCAGCAAATAACACAAAACACGTCCGACTCACAAGTAGTATTAAAGCCGGAGATGCTATTTGAAACAGCCGATACTTTTCAAAAAGGATTGAATCAATATGTATCCATAGAATTTGGAAACAGGTTCTATAAAAAAGCAGACTTCACTTTTGAATATAATGCAAAACCTCAGCCGTCTTTCAATAAAAATTTTGATTTGCTGGGAGAGAACCTCTATTCGAACCAGGAAAACGGACTTTTTAACATCATCACTTCAGAGTCTATTTCTCAAACCGACAGGCTTACAGGTATATTTGAAGAGATTGATCCTTTTATTAAATTTCAAACTCTTGCCATCAGCCTTAGAGGAGGATTTGTCGATTATCAGCTGAAATTAGCGTGTTATACAGACCACCAGATTTTTGAAAGATTTCATCGTTATAAAACCAAAGACAAACAAAGCAAATCTAAGGCAATAACTATTCGTGAGCTGAAAAACTTGCAGGTAGGAGATTTTGTAACACATATTGATCATGGTGTGGGCCGATTTGCCGGAATGGACAAAGTGGAAAACCACGGCAAAAAGCAGGAAGTAATTCGATTGATATACAGGGATAACGATTTGCTGTTTGTCAGTATCCACTCTTTGCATAAAATTTCTAAATATAGTGGAAAAGAAGGCTCCACTCCTTCCATTAGTAAATTAGGATCTCAGGAGTGGGACAATAAAAAGAAAAAGGCAAAAAGGCAGGTAAAGGATATTGCCAAAGATCTAATCAAACTTTATGCACAGCGAAAATCCAGCCCGGGATTTGCAACAGGAAAGGATACTTTTATGCAGGCTGAATTAGAATCTTCCTTTATATATGAAGACACACCGGATCAGGCCAAAGCCACTGCAGATGTAAAGGCCGATATGCAATTGGAACACCCGATGGACAGATTGGTCTGTGGTGATGTAGGTTTTGGTAAAACAGAAGTGGCCATAAGAGCTGCTTTTAAGGCAGTGGATAATGGCAAGCAGGTGGCGGTTCTGGTGCCCACCACTATTTTAGCCATGCAACATTACCGTACATTTAGTGAGCGACTTGAAAACCTTCCTGTAACGGTGGAGTACATTAACCGATTTAAAACCACCAAGCAAATAAAAGAGATACTGAAAAGACTGGAAGAAGGAAAAGTGGACATTTTAATCGGCACCCATAGAATAGTTAATAAGGATGTAAAGTTTAAAGATATTGGGCTTTTAGTAATTGATGAAGAGCAGAAATTTGGGGTAAAAGTAAAGGATAAACTGAAAGAATTCCGGGTGAACGTGGATGTGCTAACCTTAACTGCCACACCTATTCCACGAACTTTGCATTTCAGTTTAATGGGTGCCAGAGATTTGAGTGTTATTGCCACACCTCCCCCAAATCGACAGCCTGTAACTACAGAACTACACAGTTTTAATGAAGAACTATTGCGTGATGCCATCAGCTTTGAGCTCCAAAGAGGAGGGCAAGTGTTTTTTGTGCACAACAGAGTGGGCGATATAGAGCAGGTAGCCAATATTATTTTAAAATTGGTACCGGATGCAAGAATTGGTGTAGCTCACGGACAAATGGAAGGCCCTAAACTGGAAAAAGCCATGATGCGCTTTATTGAAGGGGAATATGATATCTTGGTTTCCACCAATATAATTGAATCGGGGCTTGACATTCCTAATGCCAATACCATCATTATCAATCATGCGCATATGTTTGGGATGTCTGATTTGCACCAAATGCGAGGCAGAGTAGGCAGGTCAAACAAAAAAGCTTTTTGCTATTTGCTTACTCCTTCATCGGCGGGCCTGAGTAGCGATGCCAGAAAAAGGCTGACTACTTTGGAAGAGTTTTCTGATTTGGGCGATGGTTTTAAAGTTGCAATGCGTGATTTGGACATTCGTGGAGCAGGAAATATGCTAGGCGCGGAGCAAACAGGCTTTATCACTGATTTAGGTTTTGATATGTATCACAAAATTCTTGATGACGCCGTCTCCGAATTGAAAGAGACTGATTTTAAAGATTTATTTAAAGATGAGTTGGCTAAAAAAGCTAAAATTATTGCGGAGGATTGCGTAATTGAAACCGACCTGGAAATTCTTATTCCGGAGGAGTATGTGTCCAATATTACAGAAAGATTAAGCTTATATTCCCAGCTGGATAACATTAAAAATGAAGAAGAGCTTTGGGCCTTTGAGCAGTCATTGGCTGATAGGTTTGGTAAAATACCTGAAACTGTTTTTGATTTAATTGAAACAGTTAGGATTAGATGGAGGGCGGAAAGATTAGGTTTTGAAAAACTACTGATAAAAAATGGAGCAGTAAAAGCATATTTTGTACCTGCATCCAATGAAAAATATTATAAGTCAGAGGTGTTTGGAGAGGTGCTGAAATTTATACAAACACACCCGAAAAAGTGCCAGATGAAGGAATATAAAGACCGTTTGATTTTGAAAATTGATGAAATTGAGAATATCCAGCAAGCAAAAGAAATTATTTATAGCATGGCCGGGCTTGAAGAAGAAGTAGCTTAGTAAAAAATATTAACTGCCGGAAATTCTCAAAATCCCTATATATATGATTAGTTATTTTAAATCATTTATTAAACTTTTAACTGTTTTCATCAATTTATCTGCAGTTTCAAGATCACTTTGATTGGTAATAATTGAAATTCCAAGTTTATATTTTGGAATTAGAAACAGCCAGTTTTGGCTTCCAAAAGCCCCTCCGTGCATACTGAAATATGTCCCGTAA
>JBEPWY010000072.1:0-12174 GCA_041642185.1 Marivirga sp. | reverse complement strand
GGTCAGGTACTAATAAAAATAAAAGCTGTGGCCCTTAATCACAGAGACCAGTTTATCAGGGAAGGCAAATATCCTGGCATTAAAACAGGTGTTATTTTAGGTTCTGATGCATGCGGAAAAGTTGTAGAAGCTGGAAGTTCAGTTGATAAGCACTGGATAGGTAAAACTGTTTTAATTAACCCAAACAAAAACTGGGGAAACAATCCATTGGTTCAATCAAAAGAATACCACATTATAGGAACACCTACCAATGGTGTTTTTGCTGAGTATGTCACCATTGACGCAGATAAACTAGCTGAAAAGCCTGATTTCTTAACCGACACTGAAGCAGCAGCTCTTCCTTTGGGGGGTATGACGGCTTATAGAGCTGTATTTCACCATGGCCAGTTGAAAAAAGGACAAACTGTATTAATTTCCGGTGTTGGTGGCGGTGTTGCCCAATTTGCCTTTCAATTAGCGTTGGCATCTGGAGCTCAGGTTTATGTTACCTCCGGTGATCCGGATAAAAGACAAAAAGCAATATCATACGGCGCTAAAAACGCCTTCGATTATAAAGATTCTGACTGGACCAAACTTGCAAAATCCGAAGCTGGTGGTTTTGATTTAGTGATTGACAGTGCAGGTGGCGACTCCATTAATGACCATATTAAATTAATGAATCCTGCAGGAAGAATTGTTTTTTATGGGGCAACCATGGGCAAACCCAAATCTCTGGACGTGCATCGCATGTTCTGGAATCAAATTACACTACAAGGATCCACTATGGCCAATGATGATGAGTTTCATCAAATGGTCCGCTTTGTGGAAGAGCATAAAATCAAACCTATCGTAGATTCTGTGATGCCTTTTGAAGATATTATAAAAAGCTTTGATAAAATGAAAGCAGGAAAGCAATTCGGGAAACTAGTGGCGGAATTTTGAAATTTTAAGTATCTAACTTCATATCCTGCTAAGTTATTCTTGTAGCGAATTGCTCGAACAAATAGACTAGTATGAAATGGATATTCAACATTATATGATGGAGAATCAATTACAATTAATAGAATGGAAGTGTGAAGAAGATCAACTGGATGATATTTTATTCATAGGATTCTGAGTAGGTTAAAATATTAATATAGTTTTTAAAAATTTCCTTTTAGCTGAAACTTCTCCCATTAACATCCTCAATTAATCTTTGTAAGGATTACTTTTTCATTTTACCCATTCCACTTTAACTAGTTAATGTCATTTAACCTATTCGATAAGCTAAAGATTTTAATCGATTAGAATAATCCACACCTTTACAATTTGTACTATTCAATTAGTATGTTTACATCCAATTACTTAAAAGCTAAGTTAATTATACTTTATTTATAATTAAACTTATAACCATTAACCAAAAATTTATATGACCAAAAAAGTAGTAATTCTTGGAGGCGGAGTAGCCGGAATGAGTGCGGCGCACTCCCCTAAAAAGAAATGAATGTTGGCTGCTTTTTATTACTTTCGTATTAAATTAAAGAATGAATCAGCAACTAATATATAAAAGACATCCCTGGGTTTATTCATTAAGAATAAGATTAGTTATAAGCATTTCCCTTAGTTTATTAGTGATTTTCATCCTAATATTCTTGGAACCATTTGACACAGGGGAAAAAAAATTGCCCCGCAAGAATTTAATGCTTGCAGGTTATGGGATATGTTTATTATTAGCTGATCTGTTGCTACTTTTCCTGGAAAGGTTATGGGTAATGAAGTTAAAAAGAAGTTGGTTTTCTTCTTTGGAAGCACTGTACCATATCCTACTTTTTCTAATAACCTCAGTTCTCATTTATTCTTACGACCTAATTATTACAAAACAAAGTACTCTTAGCTGGGATTATTTATTTCAATTCAGTTTGAATTTCATTGTGCCATTTGCCATACTCCTACTTCCGGCATTGGCATTTTTAAGATATCAAAATGGCAAAATAATTTCGCCAAATGAGCTGGATAATCCAATGATTCAATTAATCGGCCAAAATAAGGAAGACTCTTTAAAAATACACCTATACCAATTGATTTGTATAAAGGCGGAAGATAATTATACACGTATTATTTTTAAAGGGGAACATGGTCAGGTTCAAGAGGTGTTAATGCGCAGTACATTATCAAAAATGGCTAAACAGACGGCACACTTAAAATATTGCCATCGCTCTTATTTGGTTGCCCCCTGGCATATAAAACAAATAATAGGAAATAAGCAAAAGGCCTGTATCCAACTAAAAGATTACGATAAGGAAATTCCATTATCTACTGCTTATTATTCTACAATTTATAATTTGATGAGGCCATAATTCGCCACTGAAACCATAGGTTTTCGCCACTATTATTATTTTTCATCCCTAAAACCGGCAGACTCACCACTTCTATTTTTCCCGATTTATTTATTGAATTAACTTATATCATGATTCATTAAACCAACCATTAAAGATCATGAACATCTATGCTTACATCACTCCAATAGTAGTGCTACTGTTTCTTCTGGAAATAATTATCACTGTTCGTATAAAAAAGAAAAATTATCCTTTCCAGGATACCATGACCAATTTAGGTACCGGGATCGGTAATCAATGTATCAATCTTGCTGTAGCCTTTTTTGTTTATAAGTGGTACGGATTTTTATATGAGCTGACACCTTTACGAATTGAGGCTACCTGGTACACGCTCATCCTGCTTTTATTACTTCAGGATTTTATTTTCTATTGGTTCCACCGACTAGGGCATTCAATTAACATTTTCTGGGCGGCGCATATGGCCCATCATTCGTCAGAGGAAATGAATTTATCAGTTGGCATCAGAGCAAGCTTCACCCAAAGGTTATTTCAATTTCTTTTCTTCGACTGGGTATTGGTGGTAATTGGGTTCTCGCCTGAAGTAGTTTATGCTGTGGCCGCTGTACATTTATTGTTGGCTTACTGGCATCATACCTCCTTAATTAAGAAAATGGGCTGGTTCGAACGTTTTTTTGTAACCCCTTCCCATCACCGGGTGCATCATGGAGTAAATCCTCAATATATCGATAAAAACTATTCCGAGTTTCTGATAATCTGGGATAAATTGTTTGGTTCATTTGAGCCTGAAAAAGAGGAAGTATGTTATGGTGTAACGCATCCTCCCAGAACATGGCATCCTATCAGTTTAAATTTCCAATTCTGGAAACAATTATGGGAGGATGCTAAAAACACCAACAGTTATTGGGATAAAATACGGATCTGGTTTATGCCAACCGGCTGGAGACCTGCAGATTTAATAACCGAGCCTGTGCCAGAAATAATTGGCTATAATAAATCCAAGCAGACCAAATATATAAGTGAGCCTTTGGGCAAAAGTAAAAACTATTTAATTATACAATTAATATTAGGAATGGTTTATATGTCCTACACTATTAATATGGAATTAGATTTTAACTTTTGGGAGCGATTTCTTCTTTCTTCCGGTTTATTTATGATGATTATCAGCTGGAGCGGTATTTTGGAATCAAAGCCCTGGGCACTGGCAATGGAAGTAAGCAGAATATTGTTTATGGCCTTCGCAATGATATTTGTATTGCATCAATCCGGTATAGCTTCATTTACCAATTGGAGTACGTTTTTTATCCTGATTTTAAGTGGACTAAGCATATCTTATGCCAGCTATTATTTCAAAAAATCTAAAATTAAAAGTGCAAACATAACACGAAAAACACAAGAAAGTATTTCATCAGAATAGCAGAAAGCATAGTTAACTTCCTAATAAAATTATAGCCAGATTCAGTAAAACTTTAAAAACAAAAAAGTCATCAGTATTTGAATATACTGATGACTTTTCATTTGCTTTCTACTTAAATATATTTAAACTTTCTCCAGGGCCTGTCCAATATCCCAAACGAGATCTTTGGCATCTTCTACCCCTACAGATATTCTTACAAGCTTTCCTGTAATGGAAACCTCATTTCTTAAATCTTCATCCACATCTGAATGAGTCATCGTGTTCGGGTGTTCTGCTAATGATTCTGTACCTCCCAAACTTACTGCCAGTTTAATCAGCTTCATGCTATTCAAAAATTTGAAGGCTTCCTTCTCACCTCCTATTACATCAAAAGCAATCATGGCACCATTAGATGTACACTGTTTTTTAAATATTTCGTATTGCCTTCCATCTTCAGGTTTTAAATTACCTAAGTAATAAACTTTCTCCACTTTCGGATGATTGTTCAGGTACCCAGCTACTACTTCAGCATTTTGAGCCTGTTTCTCCATACGGATTTTCAAAGTTTCAAGACTTCTCATTAATAACCAACCAGTATGAGGGCCGGCCATATTACCCATAAAAGTACGGAAGCCTTTTACCCTTTTGATCAAATCTGCAGATCCAAGGCAAGCTCCTGCTACTAAATCACTATGCCCACCAATATATTTTGTGGCAGAATATATTACCATATCAGCACCTAATTGCAAAGGATGTTGCCATACAGGACCCATATAGGTATTATCAACACCAACATAAACCGGTGCATCTTCTGTTTGCAATTCATTGGCGATCTCACGGAACATTTCTATATCCACTAAGGCATTTGTTGGGTTGGCAGGTGTTTCCAGGTAAATGAATGAAATTTTATCTTTTAAACCACTCTTTTCAATCTTGTCCATTACCATGGCTTTATCTTCAAAAGGAGTAACACCTATGCAATTAATACCAAATTTTGGTAAAACCTTGGTGATAAAATGATCAGTACCACCATAAACTGGCATAGAATAAAGCACCACATCACCAGGCTTGGTAAACTCCATCAACATACTGCTGATAGCCCCCATACCACTTTCAAAAATGGCGGCATCTTCAGCACCGTCCCATAAGCATAATCTATTTTCGGTAATCTGTAGGTTAGGATTATTAAGCCTACTGTAAATTAATCCCAATTCCTCATCTTCATCTTTTTCTCTTTTTCCGTAAGCCACCTCAAAAAAGGCCTTACCATCTTCCGCTTTTTTAAAGCAGAAAGTAGAAGTTTGAAAAATAGGACATTTAATAGAACCTTCTGAAAGTTCTGGCTTGTAACCAAATGACATCATTTGGCTTTCCGGAGAAAAAATGTGATCACTCATAATATCTTTATTTTTTTGTAAATTTAGAAAATATTACTTGTATTTTTAGTAATTTAGATAATACACCTATTATAATCTGTTTTAGTAGAAAATAATTGTATCAAAAGTATTTAAACATGATGGAAACCGAAAATAATTCCACTATTAGGTTAGATGATATAGATTTGCAAATAATACGTCAATTGCAAAGCAATGCCAGAATCACCAATAAAGACCTGGCTGCCCAGCTAAACCTAACCACCACTCCCATTTATGAACGCGTAAAAAGGTTGGAGAAAATGGGTGTAATTCATGCCTATGTCGCGCTAATAAATCCTGTGAAAGTGGGAAAAGGGCTTATGGCACTTTGCATGGTAAGGCTTGAAAAGCATACAAAAGATAAGCTCGCTACTTTTGAAAAACATGTAGCTAATATCCCTGAAGTAGTGGAATGTTACCATTTGGCCGGTCAGTACGATTATCATTTAAAAATTCTGGTACGGGATATGAATGCTTTTCAGGATTTTATAGTTAATAAACTATCTACTAATGAAAATTTAGCCAATGTACAGAGTTCATTTGTTATGTCTAAGATTACCGACACCACTGCAGTTCCATTAATAAAGCCTAATTATAAATAGAATGAAAGCATTATTATGCTAAGAAAATTTTATTTACAAAATATACCTATAAATTTGAATGTTAAACCATCTATTATCAGACCTTAAGCTAGTTAATTAGTATAAACTTTAAAGGAAGATTTTAAAACAAAAATTATGAAAAATAACTTATTTATTCTAATCCTTTTTTTACCTTTTTTTGCATGTGCTCAGGAAAATATTGGGGATATCACTGTTGATGAACTTCAGCGTATTAATTTTACCAATAAAAAGGATAGCATATTGCTAGATGTACGCACCGTAAATGAATATGATTTCTCAAATATTGCCAATAGCAAAAATATTGATGTTTTAAAAACTGATTATTTTGTGATGAATATTAATAAATTAGATAAATCAAAACATTATTGTGTCATTTGCAGATCAGGTGGTAGAAGCGTCACTGCAATAGAAAAAATGAAAGAATTGGGCTTTAAAAACCTTACAAATGTACCTGGAGGCATGATGGAATGGGAAGAAAAAGGATATCCAGTTATTAAAAATTAATGAAGTTTATCAAAGAATTAGTTGTTGGTTTTTCCGGCTACCTCTCTGCGATAAGATTCATCAACAAGCACAAAATGTGGCCTTACATAATAGGTGCTGCATTTTTTAATTTATTTGCTTTTATATTCGTGGGTATTTTAGCTTGGATATATACCGGAAATTTAATTTCCTGGCTATATTCATTTATAAATTTACCTTCAGATTATGAGCAATGGAGTAATGCTCTCCAAATTACTGTAGGTGTTTTTATAAGGATTCTACTCATACTCGTTTACCTCAACCTTTTCAAATATATCATTTTATTTATCTTCGCCCCTGTTCTGGCATTTATATCTGAAAAAACACAGAATATTTTGCATAATGAGAAAAGGGAAATAAAACTACATCATGTCTTACGTGATATTATTAGAGGAATGTTTATCGCAGTTATATTAATAGTCCTGCAAATATTCAGTTGGCTAATATTATTGTTATTATGCTTCACTTTACCTTTTCTAGCTCCTTTTTATTTAATCATTGTGTTCATTATAGAAAGTTTTTTTTATGGGGCATCTATGGTTGATTACAGAAACGAATATTTTGGACTGACCGTAAAACAAAGTTTGAAAAAAATCTTTCATTATAAAGGCATTGCATTCGGCAACGGTTTGTTTTTAAACCTGTTAATACTAATACCTGTATTAGGCGTATTGTTCGCACCATCAATGGCTGTTATTTCAGCAGCTATCACAGGAAACAGAACATTTAATTGATTTTTTGTACTTTAAAAATTATTTCATGGCTATAGAATCAAGAAATCCGCTAACAAATTTTGTCGAAAAAACATTTAATGAAGAAACAGATGAAGCTGTTACCTCTAAAATAGAAGAAGCAGAAGCTGTTTTTCAAGAATGGAGAAACACTTCTTTCAAACATAGAAGCGGTTTAATGAAAAAAGCAGCTGAGATATTAAAGAAAAATAAAATTCCTTATGCCAATATTATTACTCTTGAAATGGGTAAAACCACCAAAGAAGCCATCTCAGAAATTGAAAAATGCGCCTTATGTTGCGAATATTATGCTGAAAATGCGCAAAGCTTTTTAGAGAATTCACCTTTAGATGTACCTGATGGAGAATCATATATAGCTCATGACCCTATGGGGATAATTTTAGCAGTAATGCCCTGGAATTTTCCATTCTGGCAACTTTTCCGGTTTGCAGCCCCTGCTTTAATGGCAGGCAATGTAGGTCTGCTCAAACATGCTTCCAATGTACCCCAATGCTCATTGGCTATACAGGAGGTCTTTCAGGAAGCTGGTTTTCCAGAAGGATGCTTTCAATCATTGCTGATTGGATCAGACAAAGTTAATCGCATCATTGATGACCCAAGAGTAAAAGCTGTAACTCTTACAGGGAGTGAAGGCGCAGGAAAAAGCGTGGCTGAAAGAGCTTCAAAAAACCTTAAAAAATCCGTTTTGGAATTAGGGGGAAGCGATCCTTTTATTGTTTTAAAAGATGCCGACTTAAAAAAAGCTGCAAAAAATGGTGCTAAGTCCAGGATGATTAATAACGGACAAAGTTGCATTGCCGCCAAAAGATTTATTATTGTAGAAGAAATTGCAGATGAATTTTTGAGATTATTTAAAGCTGAGTTGGAAGCACTAAAGATTGGAGACCCAACCGATGAGGAAAATGATTATGGACCAATGGCTTCAGAAGATTTAGCAAATGATTTATTGAAGCAGGTAGAAGAATCTGTTGAAAAAGGAGCTGAAGTTTTATTAGGAGGAAAACGACCTGAAAGAGAAGGTGCTTTTTTTGAACCAACCATATTATCCAAAGTAAAACCAGGAATGCCTGCCTATGAAGAAGAACTTTTTGGACCTGTGGCAGTGGTATTAATAGCAAAAGATGAAGAAGAGGCTATAAAAATTGCTAATGATTCCAGATTTGGATTAGGCGGCTCTTTATGGTCCCAGGATATCGAAAAAGCTAAAAAACTGGTCAGAAAAGTGGAAAGTGGTGCTGTTTACATTAATAAATTAATGGCCTCTCATCCTGCGGTTCCTTTTGGAGGTATCAAAAAAAGTGGATATGGAAGGGAGCTTTCGCACTTGGGAATTAAGGAGTTTGTGAACCAAAAATCAATTTGGATTGATTGAAGGGATAAGTGTTGAGGTTACTAAGTTATAAGTGATATAAAAAAAGCGTGCAACTTTACAGATGCACGCTTTATTAATTTACATATAACACTCAATTATCTTAAGAATAATAATTCTCTATATTTTGGTAACGGCCATATTTCATCATCCACATAAAGCTCTAATTTATCAACTGCATACCTGATTTTATCAAAATAAGCTTCCTTAACTTCGTCACAATATTTATTGGTTCTTTCCTGATGGTCTTCGATTTCATTAAGCTCTTTACGCTTCTCAATCATTTCATGTACCAGAGTTCTTAAATCCTTAGTATAACCGCTAATCAACTGAATATTCTTAACAATTTCAGAGTTATCAAGATTCAAATCACTTAAATTTTTGGCGTTCTGACCTAAAGTATTTTGATACTTTACAGCAGTTGGTATAATTTGATTTAAAGCAATATCACCCATTAAACGAGATTCAATCTGAATTTTCAGCATATAATTTTCCAAATAAATTTCATTTCTTGCCTCCAGTTCCTGAGGAGTCATTACTTTATGCCTTAGGAATAAATCCTTAGATTTTTTGGAAACAAAGGCCTCAATAGCTCTTGGGGTATTTTTAATATTAGGCAAACCACGTTTTTTTGCTTCTTTTTCCCATTCTTCAGAATAACCATCACCTTCAAATCTAACTTTTTTAGACTCTTTAATGTATTGTCTAAGAATGTTAACAATAGCAATTTTCTTATCTGTGCCTTTACCCATTTCACTTTTAACTGCTTTATGAAATTCAGTTAATTGCTCGGCCATAATTAAATTTAAAACAGCCATTGGTTGGGCCACGTTCTGATCTGAACCTACCGCACGGAATTCAAATTTATTTCCTGTAAAAGCAAAAGGAGACGTTCTGTTTCTATCGGTATTATCCATGATGATATTAGGTATTTTATCGATACCCAATTTCATATACATATTATCACCTTTATCAATCTTAATATTACCTTTTTCCTCCAATTCATCAAGCACTTTAGTTAACTCAGAACCTATAAAAACAGACATGATAGCTGGAGGTGCTTCATTAGCTCCCAAGCGGTGGTCATTTCCTGCAGAGGCAATTGATGCCCTCAGCAAGTCACCATTATCAGCAACTGCTTTAATGGTATTTACCAAAAACACTAAAAACAATAAATTTTCACGGGCACTGTTACTAGGCTGGAATAAATTAACGCCTGTATTGGTTAATAATGACCAGTTATTATGCTTACCACTTCCATTTAATCCTGCAAATGGCTTTTCATGAAATAAAACCTGTAAATCATGGCGCTCAGCTACTCTTTTCATAACATCCATCATTAAACTATTATGATCTGTGGCGACATTAATATCTTCAAACAAAGGTGCAGCTTCAAACTGGCTTGGAGCTACTTCATTATGCCTTGTACTTACAGGAATACCTAATTTTAAAGATTCAATTTCGAAATCTTTCATATAGTTGTAAATCCTGCTTGGTATAGCGCCGAAATAATGATCATCCAATTGCTGACCTCTGGCAGGATTATGCCCGAAAAGCGTTCTGCCCGAAAGCATTAAATCAGGTCTGGCCGAATAAAGAGCTTTATCAATAACAAAATACTCTTGCTCAACGCCTAATGATGCACTTACCTTTACAACATTTCTGTCGAATAACTGCACAACTTTGGTAGCCGCTTTATCCACTGCTTCCACAGCTTTTAATAAAGGCGCTTTATGATCTAAAGCTTCTCCTGTATAGGAAACGAAAATTGTAGGGATACATAAAGTTCTACCCCAAACAAAAATAGGCGAAGAGGGATCCCAGGCAGTATAACCTCTGGCCTCAAAAGTAGTTCTTAATCCTCCACTAGGAAAAGAAGAAGCATCTGGCTCCTGTTGAACAAGCATAGAGCCCTCAAACACTTCAATACCTTTTTTAGCATTAAAAAAAGAATCGTGTTTTTCGGCAGTAGCACCAGTTAAAGGTTGGAACCAGTGCGTATAATGTGTCACGCCTTTGGTCATGGCCCATGATTTAACTGCCGAAGCAATTTGATCGGCCATATCCATATCTATCCTTTTTCCTTTGTCGATAGCATGGTTTACTTTCTTAAAAACATCCGGAGCCAGAGCGGCTTTCATTTGATCTAAAGAAAATACGTCGGTTTGAAAATATTCAGAAATTTTGTTGGAAGGTGCTTCAATACGTTCAGTTGTTCTTTTTTGAACGATATCGAGTGCAGTAAAACGAATATGAGCCATTTTTATTTTTTTGGTTTAATTTCGAACCAAATTTAATCATTTTTTTATCTTTTATAAATTAATAGGTTGTTTTTTTAAGCGTTATTTAATCATAATGTAATTTTTAAATAATTTAAACCCAAAATTAAACGATGAAGCAGAAATTTATTGACCGAATGGTATTTTTACACCCATTTTTATATTTTACTACATAATTAATAGACAAAAGACAGTCTAAAAAATGAAGTAGCTTAAAATTTAAATAAAGCAATAAACAAATTATTTAGCCTTTAGAGCATCAGAATAATTAGTCCAAAACTACTCTCCCCTTTAGTGAGGCTTATTTCCTCAAATTTAGATCTTTTAAGATTTATCGGAAGTTAATAGCTCCTCATTGTTTTACTAAACTAAATAAAGCCTTAACTTTGTATTCTGTTTAGCAAATAATTACGCATGAAATAGTTATCCCGAGTACTCGGAACCAAATGAAGGATAGCTTATCTGCCTCTGACAGAGCTTGCCTACCTCTGGTAGGAATGTATTTATGAGAATTCTCCCATAGGGGTCCCTTTGGGGCATACCGCTAAGGCGGCACAAGTTGTGCTAACTAAAAAGCAATTATATACACATGAATAAAAAGGTCGCATTTTACACATTAGGTTGCAAGCTTAATTTTTCTGAGACATCCTCCATTTCCCGGATGTTCGAAAACAAAGGCTATGAAAAAGTAGATTTTCAGAACACTCCTGATATTTTTATTATCAATACCTGCTCAGTCACTGAAAATGCGGATAAAAAATGTAAAAAGATTGTAAAAGAGGCCAAAAAAATCAATCCTGATGCTTTTGTAACTATTATTGGTTGCTATGCTCAGCTAAAACCAAAAGAAATCTCTGAAATTAAAGGAGTTGATGCCGTTTTAGGAGCTGCAGAAAAATTCCAGTTAATTGATAAACTGGACGGCTTTACCAAAAAGGACGAGCCGCAGGTTTTAGCATCTGACATTAAAGAAGCAAAAACTTTCAACAATGCTTTTTCAATAAATGACAGAACACGTACCTTTTTAAAGGTGCAGGACGGGTGTAACTACCATTGTGCATTTTGTACCATTCCATTAGCAAGAGGTAAAAGCCGTAGCGATACCATCGAAAATATTATAAAAAGCGCAGAAGAAATTGCCAAACAGGATGTAAAAGAAATTGTATTAACTGGTGTAAACACAGGTGATTTTGGAATACAGGATGGCAAAAGGAAAGAACGCTTTATTGATTTAGTGAAAGAACTGGATAATGTAGAAGGCATTGAGCGCTTTAGAATATCCAGCATCGAACCTAATTTGCTAACTAATGAGATTATTGAGTTTGTAGCGCAATCCAAAAGGTTTGTCCCACATTTTCATATACCATTACAAAGCGGAAGTAATAAAATTTTGCGCGCCATGAGGCGTCGCTATTTACGTGAATTATATGTTGATCGTGTAACAAAAATCAAATCCCTGATGCCAGAGTGCTGTATAGGGGTTGATGTAATTGTTGGTTTTCCGGG
>JBEPWY010000071.1:0-12177 GCA_041642185.1 Marivirga sp. | reverse complement strand
ATTGGCGGGAATGCTGCACGTCTGGATCAAACATACTTCTGCCGGCCTGACCATCAATGAGAATGCTGACCCCACTGTTCGGAAGGATTGCGAAACCTTTAGCAACGACCTGGTGCCGGAAGATTATGCACATTTTATCCACACCTATGAAGGCCCTGATGACATGCCTGCCCACATCAAATCAAGTATTTTCGGAGTATCGGTGCAAATTCCGATAAGTAGTGGAAAACTCAAGATGTGCTAAATCAATTGCCAATAAAAGTTGTCACTTTTAATCAACATTTCCTGAGCTGAAGGAGTATGAGCTTTAAATTGAATGTAAGGATAGCCGTTTATATTTTTTTCCATTAAACTTTCATCTCTTTTAATGCTTTTTCTAAATCTTCCGGAGAATCAATTCCTATAGTTTCTACATCTGTAATAGCTGTTCTTATTCGGTAACCATTTTCAATCCAGCGTAATTGCTCCAATGATTCAGCTATTTCAAGTGGTGTGGGAGCCAGCGTTACAATTCTTCCCAATACATCAATTCTGTAGCCGTAAATGCCAATATGCTTATAATGCTGATGACCTTTCATCCAATCCTCTAAAGGTATATTTCTCATATGCGGAATTGACGAACGGGAGAAATATAAAGCCAATCCGGTATCAGTTTTCAATGCTTTTACTACATTAGGATTTTCAAGATCCTCAATGGCAGTAATTCTTTTAATTAAAGTAGCTATTTCGGTATTCCTATTAAAAAGAGAAGCTAATAATTTTATTTGTTCAGGCGCTATAAAAGGTTCATCTCCCTGTATGTTAATCACAAAATCATATTTACCATTGTCCTTTTGCAATGCTTCATGACACCTTTCTGTGCCACTCAAATGGTGTGGGGAGGTCATAACAACTTCATGGCCTAAGTTGCTAACATGGTCAAAAATTCTTTGATCGTCAGTAGCTACTACTACCTTTTTAAGAATACCTGCTGATTTACATTGTTCTATTACACGCTGAATCATGCTTTTACCTGCTATATCCACCAATGGTTTCCCCGGAAATCTTGTGGAGCCGTATCTGGCAGGGATAATACCTATAATATCCATATTGCTATTGTTCTAATTTTTTTACTTTTAAACTAGTCCCGCTTTCCTCTATCACTATAATTTCTGTCCCCTGTTCCAGATATTCTCCTCTAGTATAGGCATCATATAATTCACCTTCAATTTCTACCTTCCCGCTGGGGCGAAGAACAGAAAAAACAGTTCCTGTTTTTGCTAACATACCAGCTTCCACGAATCGGGAAGAATAACCGGACTCCTTGCTTTGCACACCTTGCAATGCTACACGCTTAAAAAAATTGGTATTAGTAAGGCGTACACCTCCAAAAAACATGAGAATTAAGCTTCCAAAAAGTCCTGCAAGTGTTGTTAATAAAGCTCTTGTGATTTGCTCATTTGGTACAAATTGAAAGTCGAACATATTATTATTTAGCATTATTAAAACTAATGCGCCTATTGTTAAAATAAGGCCAAGTATTCCGAAAACACCAAACCCGGGAATTACAAACACTTCGAGGGCAATTAATATAAGTCCTACCACAAATACCAATATTTCCCAGTTTTCAGCTAATCCATTTAAATAATAAGGTATTAAATATAAAATTAGAGCAACTACAGATGCCATTATAGGAAAACCTACCCCGGGTGTTTGCAATTCAAAATATAAGCCGCCAATAATTATAAGGATTAATATGCCGCTAATAAATGGATTAATGAAAAATGAAATAATACTTTCAATAAAACCTGTTTCATACCTGTAAAGAGGTTGATCCTCTAAAGAAAGGTGCTGTAATAAAATAGGCAGTGAAACAAACTCTCCTTCGCAATAGTCATATTTAATGGCTTCTGAAGTTGAAAAGGTAATTACTTCTCCTGCCTCGGATATTCCTTCTACTACTAATTTTTCATCCACCATTGCTTCTGCAATTTTAGGATCTCTGCCTTTAGCTTCGGCGGTTGCCCTCATAATGGATCTCATATAGGACTGGTACTTGTCCGGTGCGGCCTCACCTTGCTGATTTACCACTGTGGCGGCACCAATGCTTGAGCCAGGCGCCATATAAATACTGTCACAAGCAATAGAAATTAATGCTCCTGCAGAGGCAGCGTTATTATCAATAAAAACATACACCGGAATTTCAAGATCAAGTAGGGCCGAGCGGATTTCATCCGCATCATAAAGGGCACCCCCATAAGTATTCATTTCAATAATGATATGGCTGCTATTCCTGCTTTTAGCATCTGCCAAAGCTAAATCAACATACCTTTTTGTTCTGGCATCAATTTGGTCTTTTATTTCCATAATGAAAATGCCGCCATTTGTTGTGTCGGATACATTATTCTGAGCAAACAATTGAAATGAAGTAAAAACGAAAAGTAATAAGAGTATTTTTCTCATAAATTTATAATGATTGACAATTTAGCAGAATATGGCCTAAGCTACAAAAGTATTACTTTTAATTATATGTTATTTTTACTTAAAGCTGTAATTTTATTGAGTAAATAATATAATGGATTTAGCTTTATATTCGTTTCTATTTCGGAATACACATAAGTGGAAATGATAACAAGTAAATGAATTCTAAATATTTTAGTAATTGATTTTACTTATAGTAACTAAATACGCACTTTTGCAAAGCTTTTCCTATTGAAATAAAACGATATGATTCATAATTTAAAATATTTACTTTTTACATTCTTTTTATTGGCTTCTTTGTATTCAGAGGCTTCAATTGATTCTTTAGGGATTAAAACCATTGATGGGAAAAAATACATCCTTCATAAACTGGAAGCTAAAGAAACCCTTTACTCTCTAGCACGACGTTATCACGTAAGCGTTTCAGAAATTACAGCTTCCAATGAATCTGAAAAAGATGGTTTAAATATTGACCAAATCGGAAGGGTGTTAAAAATCCCTTTCAAACCGGAAGCCTTCAAAAGTAGTGGTAAAGTTGAAACTCCTAAGCAAAAAACCTCCGATTCTGATAAACACACCATATTGGCAGGAGAAACGCTTTATTCACTTTCAAGGAAATATGGAGTCAGTACAGAAAAGCTAAAAGAATGGAATGATTTAGTCACAAATGAATTATCTATAGGTATGGAGATTTGGATAGTAGATCCAAATGATAATAAAGGCACAGTGGCTGTATTGATGACTAAAAAAGAAGTAAAAGAAAAAAATACCGTGGAGCATATTGTTGATTTTGGTGAAACTGTTTATAGTATTTCCAAAAAGTATGATGTACCACAAAAAGATATTTTAGCCTGGAACAGATTAGACAATACTGATATATCCGTAGGTCAAAAGCTTGTTATTAAAACTAAAGTTAAAGAAGAAAAAATATCCAAAGAAAATTCATATACCTCCTCTGTACAAACTTTTCACAATGCAAAACAAGGAGAAAGCTATAGAGATGTGGCTAATATATATAGTTTAAAAGCTTCCGATCTGAGAAAATGGAATAATTTTAATAGCCCCTTTAAAGGAGGAGAAGTAATCAGAATTATTGAGCCGGAAAAGAAAGAGGATAAAAACGAACAAGCAGATCAACAAAAAGAAATAGCCTCTGAAAATGATGATAACCTACATATTGTAGCCTCTGGAGAAACTATTTTTAGCCTTGCGGATAAGTATGATGTAAATATGGAGGATTTGCGCAAGTGGAATAGTATGGATAATTATCAGGTAAATGTGGGGCAGAGGTTGTACATTAGAAATCCTGATTCAATGGAAGCAATATCACAAAACAATACTGATGATTATTCCGAAGCTAAAGAGGAGGAGGAAGAAGTAACGAATCATCCGGTGGTTAGCGAGAATGTTCAAAAACAAGATACAAAAGCTTATTTTACAGTGGAGCCAGAAGATGTTCCGAAAATAGAGAAGGTAACACAAACAGGTATTGCAGAAGTTATTGCAGGCTCTGATGGTACAGAAAAATACCTGGCATTGCACAGAACAGCCAAAATTGGTACCATTATGCAGGTTCGTAATGATTTAAACGACCAGATTGTATTTGTGCGTGTGTTAGGGAAATTACCAAATACAGGCGTAGATGATAAAGTGATAATCCGTATTTCTAAGAAAGCTTTTGAAAAACTAGGAGGGGTGGATTATAAATTCCCTGTAGAAATCAGCTATTTGCCTTTAAAAGATTGATGCCTGTTTCAGATGAAATCAAGGACTTGCTGGATGAAAAGTATTTGCTTTATAATCGACCGGATTTTATAAAGGATGACCCGGTAAGTATTCCGCATGCATTTACAAATAAACAGGATATAGAAATTGCAGGTTTTTGGGCCTCTATACTGGCCTGGGGTCAGCGAATTACCATCATTAATAAATGCAGGTTGCTTTTTGAGATGATGGATAATGCGCCTCATGATTTTATGCTTAACCATACTGAGAAAGATTTAAAGCCTTTTCTCAATTTTAAGCACCGAACCTTTAACGCTACCGATACTTTATATTTCATACAGTTTTTTAAAGAATTTTATTCACAAAATGATTCTCTGGAGGCTGGTTTTATGAAAGGAGATCCATATTCAGATAATTTTATGAAGAGTAGTTTAAGCGCTTTTCACCACCTTTTTTTTGAGTCAGAAATAGCTCCACAAAGAACCAGAAAACATATTGCTACACCTGAGAGAAAATCTGCCTGTAAGCGTTTAAACATGTTTCTCCGCTGGATGGTGCGCAAAGATGAGCATGGCGTGGATTTTGGTATTTGGCATAACATTAAACCAGGCCAATTGATTTGTCCCTGCGATTTGCATGTGGATAGGGTTGGGCGTAAACTTGGATTGATCCAAAGAAAGCAAACCGATTGGCAAACAGCCGAAGAACTTACATTTAACCTAAGGCTAATGGATCCGGATGACCCTGTTAAATATGATTTCGCCTTATTTGGACTGGGGATAATGGAAGGTTATGGTAAATAATATTGTTATCAGTTACTTTTTCTTTACTTCCTCTACTTTACTTCGAATTTGCTGATGTAAGCTATAGGTTTTTAATTCATCACCGGCTTTTACATCCACCTGATTAATACTTTTACCATTAACACTACTATGGGAGTAGCCTTTTTTAAATATACTTTCAGGATTGACCAATTGTAAGGTTTTTTCAATCATCTTCAGCCTGTTGTTATCTTTATTTATCTTCTGCCTGACAGCATATTGCCATTTTTGAAAAATCTGATCCAGATAATTATCGGCTTTATTAAAATGCCTGTTCATTGAATACCTCAGTCTGTGCTGATGCTCTTTTAATCGGTACTGTTCTTTTTCAATTCGTTCATTAACTGCTGCTAATATATTTTGCGTGGCTAATTTTACTTTTTCTTCATATTGACGCATTCCCCTTAATAGAAATTCAGCCACAGCTGTGGGTGTTTTAAGGGAAGTGTGTGCTACTAAATCACAGATGGTTTCATCTCTTTCATGACCAATGCCAGTGAAAACAGGTAAAGGAAATTGAGCTACATGAGAGGCCAGTTCATAATCATCGAAGCAATCCAGGTCTACCTGGGCGCCACCACCTCTAATTATAATCACTGCATCAAAATTTGTGGAGATATTGTGAATTTGCAATAAGGCATTTACGATGCTTTGTGCAGCTTTATCACCCTGCATGGTAGCAGTAAAAATTCGACTTTTTATTTTATAGCCAAATTCATTCTGCTCAACTTGGTTCATGAAATCACCATAACCAGCAGCTGATTCTGCACTGATCACAGCAATTCGTTGGGGCACTAATGGTAAGTCCAGTGTTTTGTTCATATCAAAAACACCATCAGCCTGTAGCTCCAATATAATTTCTTGTCTTTTTCGGGCGCGCTCACCTAAAGTGAAATTAGGATCAATATCTTTTACGTTCAAACTAAGGCCATATACCTCATGGAATTGTACCTGCACGTTGGCTAATACTGTTAAGCCTGATCTTAATGATTCCCCGGTGATTGACTGAAACCATGCGCTGATAGTTCTATAACTATAAGACCAGATAGTACCCTTCATTTTAGCAAGCATTTTGTTACTTGCCTCTTCTTTTTCAATAAACTCTAAATAGCAATGCCCATTCTGATTGAGTCGTAATTCTCCTATCTCAGCCACAATCCAGTAAGAAGGCTCCAAGGTGGTTTGTAAAGTATCTTTAATTAATAGGTTAAGATCAGCAAGGGAGATATGTTGCATTTTACTGATTTAAATATTTTGAATATTTTTCACTACATCTTTAATGATGAAAAATAATACAACAGAAAAGCTGATTATTGAAAACCAGAACATGAATTTTTTATTGGCATATGGAACCTCTTCCTCTGTTTCCTTATCTGCAAATAGTGCATTGTAGAACTTTTCTATTATGGGCCTCATTATAATTCTTTTATGAATTCCAAAAATCCTGCATTTTTGCCTTTTGGTCTAACTACCATTAAAGGTATGTCTGAATCTAATTGTATTAACCTTTCAGTAATGCTTCCTAAAAAGAAAGCTGTAGTGGCTGTTCTGCCTTTTGCACCAATAATAATGGCATTGGCTTTAGCTTCCCTTGCCTTATCAAGCATATCAGTAGTTACATCATCGTTAGTGTCACGAGAATAAACAGCTTTTAGTTTTATGCCTTTCGTATCAACCTGCTTAATAAATTTTTTGTAATCCTTTTCTGCATTTTTCTGCATTACCTGAGAAAATTCTTCATAGCTTTTTCCTGTGTAATGATAACCGGTAGGTACGGTAAATACATTTTGAACAATTATCTCTGTTTTGTTATCATTGGCAACAGCTATTTCAATGGCTTCTTCTAAAGCCAATACTGAATAATCAGAAAAATCACTTGGCACCAAAATTCTGTCCATAGTGGGCTTAGTACCTTCAGGGATAATAAGCAAGCTGCAAGCAGCCCTTCTGGCTAACCTCTGCGAAAGAGAGCCGCTTTGTTCTGCTTTTTCTCTTCTGCCCATTACTATCAGGTCAATATCCTCTTTTTTCGAGAAAGTCAAAATACTATCTGCAATTTTGCCTGTTAATACCTCAAAATGAACTTTTGGTTTAAACTCTTTCCCAGACAAACCTTTTAATGCCTCTTTCATTTTGGATTTTCTTTCCTTAATAACATCTGTTATCATATTAGGAAACTCCTTTAATACATCTTTAGGAATCTGCAGATTTTTGATAATATTAACAAAATAAATATCCTCAACCCCGGAGGTTTTTGATAAGAAGCCTGCAAATTCTATCATGGTAGAATCCATGTCTGATAAATCTAAACCGATTAAAACTCTTTTGATTGGGTACATATTTCTTTTATCTCAATTAAATTGCAAATGTACAAACACATTGCCTGAAACGCATTGTTTTTAAAACGAAATATTTTCATAAATTACCATGTGTCTGTGTAATAACTTTTTGTATACATTACCTTCGTTAAGGTATTGTATTATAGTGAATTATGTTTTAAATGATTCTTATAGCTTTCATCATTCATCCCGAAGTTTCTCAGAAATACTTTCAATGTGATCAAGGTCTTTCTCTTTATAAAATTTACCTAATTTTTTACGTAATTTATAAAATCGAAGCAGCCCAAATACAATGAGTATTAAGCTTAACCCGAAAGAGAAAAACCCCAGCCAGCGAATATTTTCAAAATCCTTCAACTGAACAAAAGCAATCCCACCTAATATTAAATATAAGCTAGTTCTGATATAAGCAAAAAGCGTTCTTTCATTAGCCAGAGTGGTTCTTTCAAGTGCCAGAAAATCCCGGAGTATAATCCTTTCTTTATTTTTAAAATCAGAAACAATTTGCGGGAACCGTAATTTTTTCATTTGCATCATTTTTTTCAACCTTGTTTTTGCTGTGAAATTTATACCTTTATCATTGAAAAAAGTAGATTGTTTAATTTTTAGATAGACTTTAAAGTTAATCAAACAATCAAAACTTTTTAATTTAAAAAAATAAATTATGCAAAAGTTTATTCTATTTGTGCTTTTCAGCTTCATATTCAGTTTTAATTCATTTTCTCAGTTCGGACTGGGGAATGCATTACAGAAAAAAGCTGAAAAAGTTATTAAGAAAAAATTAGCGGAAAAAACGGAAGAAAAAAATGAAAGTTATGATACGCTAACTTTTAATTACGCCATAGCGTTTCTTGATAAAACTGAATCTTTCGAAAATAAGCAAAAAGGAGAAGGCTTTGTAAGAGCCGCTAATTTTCTTTTAAATGATGATAAGGCTAAAACACAAATAGAAGAAGCCAGAGATTTATATGAATTCGGTAGATTAAATTATACAATGAATAATGCGTTTCTTGCTGAAACTTATCTTTTATCTGCTAAAAATAAGTATGAAAATTTGAACGCTGAAACTGAGCCTAATTATATTAAATCAATTGGAATCTTAGGGCTCCTATACAATGATATGGGGCGTTTCTCAAAGGCGGAAGAATTCACTTCCCTGGCTAAAAATTGCTGGAGCGAACTTAAAGGGAATGAAAGTGTTGGCTATCTGGCCGAGCTCAATAATCAAGCGGTACTTCAAATGAATTTAGGGAATTATCTGGATGCAGAAAAGTTAATGATTGATTTAGCTGATAATTTTTCAAGCGCAAATAATTCTTTGCCCTATGCTATCTCATTGAACAATGAAGCAATCCTTAATCAGTATATGGGTAGGAGTGACCGTGCTTTGGAGTTAATAGAAGAATGTGTAGCCAATGCCAAGGAAACACTTTCCGAAAATAATGCTACTTATCTTCAATTTATGACCAATCAGGCTATTTTGGAACAAGAAAACAAGCAATTGGATAAAGCTGAAGAAACATTTAGTAATGTATTGGAGCTACAGGCATCCAGAATTAAGTTTGGTAAAAAATCTGATCCTGATTATGCGCATATGCAATCGAACTTGGCTGCATTATATGTTGAGAAAAAGCAATATGATAAAGCTGAGGAGGCTTTGCTTACAGCATTGAAAATTTATGAAAACAAATTCGGTGTTGAGCATTTAACCACCGCCGAAACTCAGTCGGATCTTGGTAACCTCTACCGTTATTTAGGCGAAAACGAAAAAGCCAAGCAGCTTTTACAGGATGCATTGTATACCAAAGAAAGAAAGCTGGCAAAAACACACCCGAAGGTTATTCACAGCCAAGAAGATATGGCGCTTTGGTATTGGCAAAACGGTCAGATAAACCCTGCTAAGAGCTATTATAATAGGGTGATGACAGCCAGCCTCGATTTTATTAAAAAATATTTTCCTGCATTAAGTGAAGCAGAAAAAACCAAATATTGGGAACAGTTAAAGCCCAGGTTTTTCCGATATTATAATTTTGCTTTATCAGAATATAAAAATAATCCGGAATTGCTGACTGATATGATGAAATATCGGCTGGCAACAAAAGGGATTTTACTTACTTCCTCAACGGCTTTACAAAATGCTATCTCTAATGAAAACGATCCGCAACTGCAGGAATTATATAACCAATGGCTGGATCAGAAAAGACAGCTCGCCAATGCTTATGCCCTCAGTAAAGAGGAACTGGAAGAACAGTCTTTTAATGTTGACTCTCTGGAAAGGGTAACTAATAATTCAGAAAAACAGCTTTCTTCACAATCGGATGCTTTCTCTAAGGCTTTTGAGAGTCAGAATTTTGATTATCAGGCTATTCAAAATAAACTCGCTGTAGGAGATGTTCTGGTTGAAATTATCCAATACCCTTTATTTGATCAAGCCTTAAGCTCGAAGAATGGATATGCTTTCATCAGGTTAAAGAAAAATCAGTCAAAACCGGAAGTTTATATTAAAAACGAAGGCGATTTATTAGAGGGTAGGTACTATTCCTACTATAATAACATAATCAAGCAAAAGCTGGAAGATAAATATTCTTATGAACAATTTTGGAAACCCATTGAAGTTTTAACGGAAGATGCCGCTAAATTATTTATTTCTACGGATGGTATTTATAATCAATTGAATTTGAATACAATTAAAAAGCCGAATGGGAAATATGTTATTCAAGATACCGACATAAGGTATATTGGACACCCAAATGATATATTATTTGATAATAAAACCGGTAAATCCAATCAATATGCTTTTCTAATGGGGGATCCCGATTTTAATAGTTCTACTATTAACCAATTGCCCGGAACAAAAACGGAAATAAATAATATTTCTAAATTTTTAGCCCGGGAGATGAGCGTAAAGCAGTATATGCAAGAAAATGCTACAGAGACTAATTTGAAAAATGCTGATTCTCCTCGTATTTTACATGTTGCCAGCCATGGCTTCTTTTTAGAAGATAAAAATCTCTCCGATAATTTAATGGGCATTCAGCTGCAATACATCCAGCAAAACCCTTTACTGAGATCGGGTTTACTACTCACCAACGCAAGTGGCGAGGAAACAGGTGGGAGTGGACAATCATTCAACCAAGAGGATAATGGTATTTTAACAGCCTATGAAGCTATTAATATGAATTTAAGGAATACAGAAATGGTGGTTTTATCGGCTTGTGAAACCGGAAAAGGTGACGTTAAAGCAGGAGAGGGCGTTTACGGTTTGCAGCGGGCTTTTATAGTAGCCGGGGCACAATCGCTGATAATGAGTATGTGGAAAGTAGACGATACGGCTACTCAAAAGTTGATGAGCAATTTCTATCAAAACAGGCTGAACTCAGGTGATGTGGCAGGGGCATTTAGGAAAGCTCAAATAGCTATGTTAAATGAATACGAATATCCTTATTATTGGGGTGGGTTTATCATGTATTCCCGTTAAGTTTTCTCATTTTTGCAAATTATTATTTATAACTAATTAAAATGAGCAAGTTTTTCCAAGTCTTATATACTATATGGGCATTATTTATATTTCATGTTTTCATGATCATATTATTCCCTTTTTTTATTATCCCACCATTAATTAAAAAAGGGGGACACCATATAAGTTTTAAGGCTATCAAAATATGGTCTTTAATATTTAGCTTTTTTAACCGGATTATTTTCAAAATTGAAGGTAAAGAGAATATTAAAAAGGAAGAAAATTACATATTTGTGGTAAATCACACTTCTTTCCTAGATACTGTAGCCATGCCTCAGGCAGTTGGTTCATTTAAGGCATTAGCCAAAAAGGAGTTGAAAAAAATTCCCATCTTTGGATTTGTCATTAGAGCAGTGACTGAAGTGGTTGATAGGTCAAGTCCTCAAAGCCGACAGGAAAGCACCAATCGTTTGAATAAAGTGCTTCGTGAAGAAGGATCGATTTTAGTTTTTGCTGAAGGAACGATGAACAGAACCGACCAACCGCTACAAAGATTTTATGATGGCGCTTTTAGAATAGCCATAGATGCACAGGCTAAGATAATTCCTATTGTCGTAATGGGAGCTGGCAAATTAATGAAACCAGGAAGTTTTCTAATGAAGCCTGGTAAAGTGGAAGTAAAAATTATGCCGCCTGTGAGTGCTGAAGGCCTTACCAATAAAGATATTGTTACCCTGAAGAGTACCGTGTATAACCAAATGGAGCAACAATTGATCAGCTACAATGATAGGCAAGCAAAAAAGAAGCAAGCTTAATTCTTAATTTTAATATAATTGCGGAACAGCATTTGAAATTGAGCGAAGCATGAAAAATAAATAAACATCCGTGTAGTACTAAACTCTAATGATGCGTGCTATTGGAGTCGTTCATTTGAGCTGCTAAGGGTATATTGTAGCAACATACAGAAAAGTACTCAATATTATCTCCTAGTATGGAAAGCTAGGAAATAGAAAATCTATTTAATTTTTTTGAGTCCGATTGCCAAAACTTAAAAAAAATTCAACGCCATATAAATTGTCAATAAAACAAAGTAACAAATGATCCTTTAAGGCTTTCCTTTGAACATGCAAATTAGGTTTAAAGGGTTGCCATTTAAGCCAAACAAAGGTTAGTAAAAGTTATTGCAATTTGGTGGACTATTCACTATACAAAAAAACACCAGCCATAAAAGCATGACTGGTGTTTTTATATTAATAAAAGCTATCAAAAAAATTACTTTTGAGAGAGTCTCTTTTTTTTTAAGTATTATTTAATTACCAATACATTAAAAATACCACTTCCAAGGTTTTTCTGATTCTGAAACGGTGGATTATAA
>JBEPWY010000070.1:0-12198 GCA_041642185.1 Marivirga sp. | reverse complement strand
CAAATATAAGGATCTTGTGAGATTATTCAGAAGTATGCCTGAAGAGGCAATTTGGTTCAATCCTCAAAATAGCGCTGAACATAAAAATTTAGCTGATGCTTTTGCATTGAGATTATTTGAGGCGAGGATCGTTAAAGTTGCTAATCCTAATGATGATTCGATTATTGATGTTTATAGCCAATCTCCGAAGCAAGGAATAATGGCATCTCAATGGATTGAATATCAGTTAATGGAAAAAGAACATGAATTGTGGTCTTATTGATCGGATAAATAAATAGAATATTATTTGCTTAAAGGAGAGTTGTTCACAACTCTCCTTTTTTGTTTTGAAAAGATTTTAATAACACTTCCGCTTTACTACTACCTACAACTTTATTTAGCTCGTCAAAGTTGGCATTTTTTATTTTAGTGAGGGATTTAAAATGAGATAGTAAATCAGTTATTGTTTTTTCACCTATACCAGGTATAGTTTCCAAATCACTTACATAGGTGTTTTTGCTTCTGATGTTTCTGTGAAAGGTAATGGCAAACCTATGAGCCTCATCCCTAAGTCGCTGTAATAGTTTAAGTGACTCACTCTTTTTACTAATATGTAATGGAAATTGATCACCAGGGAAATATATCTCTTCCAGTCTCTTTGCTATACCAATTATGGGGATTTGTCCGTAAAGATTCAGTTCTCGTAATGCGATACAGGCAGCGCTTAATTGACCTTTTCCGCCATCTATAACAATTAAATTAGGCAATGGAAGATTTTCTCGTTGTAACCTTGCATATCTTCTACCAACTATTTCGGTCATAGAAGCATAATCATCAGGACCAGTAACAGTTTTTATATGATAATGCCTGTATTCATTTTTAGCGGGTCTTCCGTTCTTAAAGTGAACCATTGATGCAACTGGATTTGTACCTCCTAAATTCGAATTATCAAAACATTCAATTCGTATTGGTAATTCCTTTAATTGCAAATCAGCCTTAAGTTGTTTAATTACCCTTAGTTCTTTTATCTTACTCGTTTCATTCAGATTAAGCTTCTCCTTTTTGAAAAACAGAGCATTTTTTAAACTCATTTCAACTAATTTCTTTTTATCACCAATTTGTGGAGTAATAAAATGAAAATCCGAAGCAATGTTTTCAATATCAATATTAGTAAGAATTTCAGATGAATGGCTTTGGTATAAATTACGTAAATCTATTATAGCCAGAATCAAAATTTCCTGATCGCTTTCTTCTAATTTCTTTTTAATTTCTATTGTTTGGGTAGCATTTATACTGCCATTTTTAATCCTCATGTAATTAATGAAAGCTGATTTCTCTTCAGAAATTATTGTGCAAACATCAATATCTGTTAGTCTTGGGTTTACGACAAGAGATTTGGATTGAAACTTCTCCAATAAATCTAGTTTATCCTTATACTTTTGAGCATCTTCGAAATGGAACTGATTGGCTGCCTCTTCCATATATTTACGGAAATACTGCTTAGGAACATTCAAATTACCTTTTAAAATTTGTTCTGCTAATTCTATATCTTTTTGATAATCTTCATGACCTTGTAATCCCTCACAAGGCCCCTTACAGTTTCCAATATGGTATTCCAGGCATACTTTAAATTTATTGGCTTTTATATTATTATCACTTAGGTTTAGCTTACAGGTTCTGATTGTATAAAGCTTTCTAATTAACTCCAAAACATTATTCATAGCCCTAACACTTGCATATGGCCCAAAATAGGTTCCATTTCTTGTATTTCTATTCCGTGTAGCTATTATGCGCGGAAATGGCTCATTAGTTACGCATAGGTAGGGGAATGTCTTGTCGTCCTTCAGTAATATATTATATTTTGGCTGTAACTCTTTTATTAGAGAATTTTCAAGAAGTAAAGCATCAAATTCAGAATTAACAATAGATATTTCTATTTTATGAATTTCACTAACTAGTTTTAGTGTTTTCCTGTTATGAGTTTTTGAATAGTTGAAATAGCTGCTTGCTCTGTTTTTAAGGTTTTTGGCTTTTCCTACATATATAATTATTCCTTCAGCATTATGAAATTTATAAACACCCGGTTCCTGAGGTAATAAATTCAGCTCATTGGTTTTGAAAAATGGGGATTCATACATTTTATAATCTATAATATATTATTATGAATTAGCCACTAATTGTGGGCCATTCATTAAATACTACAATAGTGACAAGTAAATAATAGAGATGTATTTTACTGTATACCCTCTATGTCCAGTTGGTTTATTTGTTCAACTGAATCAGTAACATTTAATTGTTGATTATTATATTCTTCACAATCTAATTGGGTGGAAAGATTGGATGGTTTTTCAAATTCTCCTTTGGTTATACCTAATTCTTCATCGGCATATACCTTGGCCATAAATATTTCCCATATAGGCATAGCCATTCTTGCACCTTGCCCCAATCCAATATTTTTAAAGTGAATACTTCTGTCATCTCCACCCACCCAGGCACCAGCTACTAGGTCTTTTGTAACGCCTACAAACCAACCATCTGAAAAGTTTTGAGTAGTACCTGTTTTGGCACCAATTTCATTATCTACCCTTAGCTCCTTGTTTAAACCTGTGGCAGTACCACCAGGCAATTCGGTTGCCCCTTTTAACATGTGCAACATAGCGTAAGCTGTTTCAGAGCTTAGGGCCTCCCCTGTTTTAGGAACAAATTGTTTTAATACTTTACCGTTTTTATCTTCAATTCTTTCTATGTAAAATGGTTTTGTGTAAAATCCGTCATTGACAAAAGTACTGTAAGCACCAACGAGCTCGTACACCGATACATCCGAAGTGCCCAGGCACAATGATGGAACGGCCTCTAGCGGACTTTCTATCCCTAAACGTTTAGCGTAACTCACAACAGTTTCAGGTCCAACCTTGCTCATCATATAGGCGGTGCCTGAATTCAATGAAGTAGCCATCGCACGTCGTATTGACATTGTCTCTCCGGTAAATTTGCCTGTTGAATTTGAAGGCGTCCAGGTTGGAGGATCTCCAACTACTTCAAAGGTTACCGGCACATCCTGTATCTGGTAACATGGTGAATATCCATTATCAATAGCAGTTGCATAAACTATTGGTTTAAAAGTTGATCCTGGCTGTCTTCTTCCCTGCTTAACATGATCATATTTAAAATATTTGTAATTTATTCCTCCTACCCATGCTTTAATATGGCCGTTATGAGGGTCCATTGCCATAAAACCTGTATTTAAGAAATTCTTAAAATATCGTATTGAGTCTATAGTGCTAAATGTTGTATCGATTTCACCTTTCCAGCTGAACACTTTCATAGGTTTTTTCTCATTTAACTTCTCGAAAATTTTATCCTCATCATTACCGTATTCTTTCTTGAGTTGTTTGTAATAATTGGTTCTTTTAGCCTCATTTTTTAGGAAATTCTTTATCTCTCTTCCCTTTTCATCTCTCCAGGGGTTTTGGCCATCCCAATGTTCATTAAATAGTTCTTGTTGATAAGCCATATGTTTTTCAACAGCCTCTTCTGCATATTTTTGCATGCGACTATCAATAGTAGTGTAAATCTTTAATCCATCCTCATATAAATCATAGCCATTTTCTCTGGACCATGCTAAAAGATCCCAAAGTATTGTGCCTCTAAAATAAGTAGCTAATCCATCATTGTGGTTTTTAACATCATAATCTAATTCAATAGGTTTAACCTTTAATGAATCATAAGCATTATCATCGATATAAGCGTATCTATGAAGCTGGCCTAATACAGTGTTTTTGCGGTGGAATGCATTTTTGGGCTCATAAACTGGACTGTATAGGTTAGGGTTTTTACACAAACCTACCAGTACTGCTGCTTGCTCAATATTTAACTGGTCAGGAGTAGTATTAAAAAATGTAGCAGCCGCCGTTTTTATTCCAAATGCATTACTTCCAAATTCAAATGTGTTAAGGTACATAGCAATAATTTCTTTTTTGGTGTAGGATTGCTCAAGTTTTACTGCCACAATCCACTCTTTCATTTTTGCTATTACCAAACCTAAACCAGGCACATCATTTAATGTGCCATTGGATAAGTCGCTTCTTGTACGGAATAAAATTTTTGCTAATTGCTGGGTGATAGTACTTCCTCCGCCTGAACTTTTATCAAACATCAAAACTGATTTGAAAAACACACGTCCCAAACCGCGTAAATCAATTCCTGAATGTTCGGTATATCTCACGTCTTCAGTGGCTATTAAAGCATTTACCACATTCGGAGAAATTTCATCAAAAGTCACTTGGCTTCTGTTGTAACGATAATATTTCCCCATTTCCACATTATCAGCAAAATATAGTACAGATGATAAATCACTCTTCGGGTTTTCAAGTGATTTAAGGCTTGGTAATTCCCCATACCACCCGTTTAGGTTTATGCTGATTGAATAAATAAATAATGTGATTGCTAATATGCCACCTATAAAGATAAGCCAGAGGGCAATTATTATTTTTTTTGTGATTGATTTCTTTTTTACTTCTGATGTCATGGTGTTAAATTATAATTTTCCTTGAAGAATTCGTTATAACTCTCAGGTAGTTTTGATTGATAGAATATCTGGAAATTATCCTTTGATATTATAAAATTACTGAAATTTAATGAGCTAAAATCTTTTAATGGTGATGCCTCGCTGTTAAATTTCAAATAAAATGCTTCTGCAGTTTCCCTATCTTTAAATTCACTTAATAAAATCATTGATTGATTTTGATTGAAAACAAGATTTCCTGCATTAAGAGTTTCCTCAGGGAAGAATTCTTTTGCGAAACTTTCGACTTCTTCTGGTAATATACCAGATAACGCTTTATTGTTTTCATAAATTATTACAAAATAATGAGCCTGATCAAAGTAGGCGGTGTACTTGATCTTACTTTTTGCTAATTGATTTTTATCAAATTGATCAATCGCCTGAAGTAATTGTTTTGCAAAATCCTGAAGCTCACTCTCTGGGTAGTTTTTAATGAACTGTTGAAGTTTGTATACATAATTCGTTTTACCATCTGTTCGGGCAGTGATTAGTGCCTCCAATAATTTTAAATTATCTTCATATTCATTTTCAGGATAATTTTCAAGGCCCTCAGCTATATGAGATAGAGAAGACTTATAATCCTCAATATAATACGCTTTATAAGCCTTTTCATAAATGATCTTTACTTTAGCACTAGCTAGATTACTTTCTTCTTGGAAGCTTGGGTTGGTAATAAGCTTAGCAAAAACTGTTTCAGGAAATTTAAGGGTTAACTCATTGGCATACTTTTCTGATTTAGCCGGATCAGTTTCCTTGAAAAATATATATAATAAATATAGCAGTTCAGGCTTATACTCTGTTTCAGAATATCGATCAAGAAGTGTAAGATATGTTTCAGCAGCCTCTTTCTTCTCTTTCAAATCAAAATTGTAGATGTTACCTAATTTGTAATAAGCTGTTTCCATTTCATTATTAAGAGAAACTTGCTCTTCTGCAGAAAAAGGTATGGAAGCAAAAAATGAATTTCGTTCCTGCTCCACCTGGGCTTCTTCACTAAGCTCGGGTTCTTTGTTTTCCACTATTAACTGATTCTCATCATCAGACTCTTCTGTTTGATTGTTTCCCTGGGTGATTCTTCGGTTGTTAGTTCTCCAGTTATCTTGTAATGATCTGTCGCCCCAAATTCTTTTAAATTCGTTTACTCCGGAAGCTACAGTTGTTAAATCGTAAAAGTAAAATTTACCATTTGCTGCCGCACTTGTTTGCATAGAAGGTGTGCTGAATGCATTTTGCTGATTAATATTGGATTTACTTCTTTTTTGTTTTCTCTTCTGCTTTGCTTCCTCTTCTTCTGCGGCTATTCTTTCAGCTCTTAATTGGACAAACACTTGGTTCAGCTGAGCGGAATCCATAGAGGCCATGTTGAGTAAACTATCATTTGTATTAATAATATTAATTTGTTCGATAAAATCAGACAATACTTTTTGCCTGCTTTCTACCGCAGCATAAATTTCCTCATCCTTAGGCATAATATTAGCAGCACTATCATAATAAGCTTTGGCTAATGGGTAAGCTTTTAATTTATCGAAATATAGCACTCCTAATTTATGATAAGAGAATGATTTCTGTCTTGGGTTATCAACGCTTTCGTTAATGGATGATTTATAATAGGGAATGGCTTCCTGTATATTATCTTGTTTAACTTCGAATTCAGCCATTTCATAAAATATTTTATCTCTGAATTCTTTATTCTTCCCATCCTTAAGTAGCTGAGCAAAATATTTTCTTATTTTTTTAACATCAGCCCCCTTACTAAGCTCTGTTACCTGAGCTATATTTAAACGAGAATAAAATGACAGTTCATAATCCGGCTGATTTTTTAATACGCTTTGATAATTATCGTAGGCCATGGCATCCATACCAGCTTTTTGAAACAATTGTGCCAGAATATAATGCATCTTTGCCCTTTCATTACCTTTTTTCATTAACTCCACAGCAGCAGTTAAATATTTAATTATATTATTGGGGTCATTATTTATTTGATAAAAATAAGCTGCATTTAAATATAACCCGCGTTTATTGGGTTTTGTTAGCTTTTGTCTATTAAGGTAATCAATAACTGCCAAAGCATTATTATACTCCTCATATTCTGTAAAAGTTCTAATCAAGTTAATAAGGGCGAGATGCTTAGTGGGGTCATCTTTACTATTTACATTTACATATTTGAAAGTTTCTATAGATTCTTCATACTCTTGATTCAGCATACGGACTATACCAACCAATATGTAACTGTCATCAACCCATTTACTTACTTTATGGCGTTGAATAGCTATTGAAGCTTTTTTAATAATATCTTCAACTTTCTCTTCGTTTGCATTAACTATGTTAGTGTCTAATGGTGCAAATACTTTTAAAGTTTTGTTAAAATTATTTTTATGAGCCTCATCTATTTCGGCTAAAACTTCAATTAATTTTTCATTGGCAATAAAATAAGCGTTAAATTTTGCCGTAACATTATGGTATGCATAGCTTACAATACCTGTATTTGCAGGTGAACATGCCGTTGTAGCTAAAATTAGCCCATAAATTAAGATCCGATATTTATATATTAATGTTTTCACTGATACTATCAACGACTAATTTACACGATTCATATAATATTACTATTGAGAGTGAATGATATTATGTATTTTTGTACTAAATAAATAAATATTGATTTGCGCATAAGAAAAACAATGTCCAATTGGCTTACCACCCGATAT
This sequence comes from Marivirga sp., assembly GCA_041642185.1. Taxonomy (GTDB): domain Bacteria; phylum Bacteroidota; class Bacteroidia; order Cytophagales; family Cyclobacteriaceae; genus Marivirga. The sequence goes on along the minus strand of JBEPWY010000070.1, from coordinate 4,953 downwards.
CAGATGGTGGTAAGGAACGAAGAAAACTTAGCCGAAGTATCTTCTGTTAATTTTACCTATGCAAAGGTAATAGTTATAAGTTTATTGATCTGCATATTATTTTTTATAGGAGGACTTTTTCTCGCACAAACTGCTCTTTCTAAATGGTTTGATCCTCGTCATACCACTATGGAATATAACCGTAAGTTACTGACACTCACAGTAGAGTTAGATTCTTTAAAAGGTAAAATAAGAACACAGGATAAATTTATCAATAATTTTCAGAATGTCCTTAAAGGAGATATTCCTGCGACCCCTGTTTATCGTGAACCTGAAAATTTAAGTGCACAAGGTTTAAACAGAGACATGAATCCAGGCAAAATGTCAGAAGGAGACTCTATAATAAGAGAAGAGTTTGAACAAGTAGAAGTGGCCCTTACCAGCTACAGCAGAAATAATTATTCAGAAGAACTAAAAGATATTTTCTTCTTTACTCCTTTACAGGGTATTGTAAGCTCACCCTATAATTTAGCTATTGATCACTATGGTGTTGATATTGTTGCAAAAAATAATGAGCCAGTGAAATCTATAGCTGATGGTACCGTTATACTATCATCTTGGACTCAGGAAGGCGGATATGTAATTGCAGTCCAGCATAGAGCTAATTTAATTTCAGTAATTCGACATAATTCTGCTTTATTGAAAAAAGTTGGTAATTTTGTAAATGCAGGGGAAGTAATTTCAATAATTGGCAACACTGGGGAACTAACTACAGGCCCACATGTTCACTTAGAGTTATGGTACAATGGTAATCCGGTGGACCCTGAAGAATTTATTACTTTTTAAATAAAGAAAATTAGATGTTTAATAAGACAGAGAACAAAACAAAAATAGCACAAGACATAACTAGTTCCAGTAATACAGTTGGGAAAGGAACCACAATTAATGGAGATATAGAAACTTTCGGTAATATTAGAATTGACGGTAAAATTATCGGCAATATAAAAACCAAATCGAAATTAGTCCTGGGAAGTACTTCACATATTGAAGGTAACGTACTTTCGCAGAATGCTGAAATTGAAGGCGAAGTAAAAGGGGTGGTGGAAATAACCGAACTTTTAGTATTAAAACCATCTGCAGTTGTTCATGGTGATATCATTACTAATAAATTAATAGTAGAGTCAGGCGCTACATTTAATGGATCATGTAAAATGGGTGTAGCTACCAAAAGTATCAAAATCGGAGACGAAAAATTAAATGGACAAGAACAAGCGAGCCCAAAAACAAAAGAAGCAAGAACAGCTTAATCCTTATCTTAAATATTCCGGTTTAGCTTTCCAAATGTTAGCAACAATCGGAATATTTGTATTTATTGGTTATAAATTAGATGAATGGTTTGATAAATCCACTCCTGTTAATTTAATTATCTTTTCCCTTATTGGTATAGCAATTGCCCTTTATCAGGTGATAAAGGAATTTGTTTGATCAATGTTTTGTAAATAATATGGTGATCCAATCATTTAAATTATTGATAATAGCAGCTGTACAGCTCGGTATTATTTATATATTTTCTAATAATGAAAACCTCTCTTTCCTTGTGCATGAATCAGCCTGGTTAATGGTCTTGTTTCTCGTTAATACAGCAATAATTATTCATTTTATTAATTTAAAAGCTTTCAGATCGGATACTTACGAAAGGGCAGGACAACTTTTTTCTACCATAACTTTCAGACTTTTATCGTCAATGTTTTTTGTATTGATTATGGTTTATTTTGGCATTGAAAACAAAATAACATTTGTGTTAAATTTTTTCCTGCTTTATTTGTCCTATATGTTGTTTGAAATCATTACTATAATGTCTAACTTGCGCGAAATTTCAGCAGGAACTGATAAAGCATCAAAAAATGACTAAAAACAACCACAAAAGGTTAATACCATTGATTTTTCTCTTTGTATTTTCGCTATTTTCCAGCGAAAAATTACTGGCTTCAGATGAAAGTGAGGATTTTAATGCCACTGAAATGATTATGCATCATATTAGTGACTCTCACGAGTTTCATATTTTTGGAGAAGGCGAAGGTTCTGTTTCTGTGCCATTGCCTATAATTCTTTATACAAAAAACGGGCTAGATGTTTTTATGTCAAGCAGATTTCATCATGGTGAGGAGACAGTAACTACGGATAAAGGTTCCTATGTTTTAATACATGATAAAATATATTATGAAGGAACTTACCATGAGGATGCAGAAGGGCATATAGAAGGAGAGCAGCCTTTAGATTTTTCTATTACTAAAAACGTATTTACTTTAATATTATCTTCCATATTAATTTGCCTTATCTTTATTACTACCGCCAGAGGTTATAAGAAAAGACCTGGTGCACCTAAAGGCTTACAGTCACTAATGGAGCCATTGATAATATTTGTGAGAGATGAGATAGCTATACCCAATATTGGAAAGAATTATTATAAATTTATGCCATTTCTATTAACTGTGTTTTTCTTTATATGGTTAAATAACTTAATTGGTTTGGTGCCTATTTTTCCCGGAAGTGCTAATTTAAGTGGGAATGTGTCCTTTACAGCTACAATGGCTATAATTACCTTATTAGTAACTACTTTCAGTGGAAATAAAGCTTATTGGAAACATATTTTCTGGATGCCAGGAGTGCCGGTTCCTGTGAAAATACTTTTAGCTCCAATAGAGCTAATAAGTGTGTTTGCAAAGCCTTTTGCATTAGCAGTTCGTTTATTTGCTAACATTACAGCAGGACATATAGTGGTTTTATCATTAATAGCACTAATATTTATATTAGGGTCTTATGCAGCATCTGCAGTGGCAGTGCCTTTAGCACTTTTTATTAACATCTTGGAATTGCTGGTAGCATTCTTACAAGCATTCGTATTCACCTTATTATCAGCTTTATTTATAGGACAGGCAGTAGCTGAGCCTGATCATCATTAATTATTTTCAGTTAGTATTTTCAATGTTTAATTAAATATATATAAAAATGACAGGTACGTTAGCAGCAATCGGAGCAGGACTTGCAGTAATAGGAGCAGGTTACGGTATTGGTAAGATTGGTAGTTCAGCAATGGAGTCTATTGCAAGACAGCCGGAAGCATCAGGGAAAATCCAGGGTGCAATGATTATTGCCGCAGCCTTGATAGAAGGTGTGGCTTTATTCGGTGTGGTTGTGGCCTTATTAGCAATATAATTATATTGTTTTAAAAGGATTACTTAAAACCTGCAGCGATAGGCTGCAGGTTTTTCAAAGTATCACAAAAGTCATTTAACAAAGAAAATAAAAAAAAATGGATTTAATAACCCCATCGATTGGTCTTGTATTTTGGACTACCTTAGTATTCCTAATATTAATTATAATTCTTCGTGCATTTGCATGGAAACCAATATTGTCTGCTTTAAGAGCAAGAGAAGATTCTATTGAACAAGCCTTGAAATCAGCTGAAAATGCTAAGGAAGAGATGGCTAAACTTCAGGCTGATAACCAGAAATTATTACAGGAAGCCAGAGCAGAAAGAGATCAGTTATTGAAAGATGCTACTGACATTGCTGATAAAATTAAAGAAGAAGCTAAATCTGATGCTTCTAAGCAGACTGAGAAAATGATTGGTGATGCTAAGAAAGCTATTGAAATTGAAAAGAACGCTGCTTTGAAAGAAGTGACTGTAAAAGTTGCTGAGCTGTCTATCAACATCGCTGAAAAAGTTTTGCGTAAAAATTTATCTAATGATAAAGAGCAAAAAGCTTTAGTAGACGAGTATTTAAAAGATTTAAAACTCAATTAATCTGATATATGTCAGAAATTAGAATTGCAACCCGTTACGCTAAGTCCCTTTTGGATCTTTCTATCGAAAGAAAATCTTTGGAAAATACCAGGAAAGATATTGATTTGTTTTTAGAGGTATGTCAACAGAACAGAGATTTTGTATTGCTATTGAGAAATCCTATTGTACAAAGTAATAAGAAAAGCTCAATTATTAAAAGCATTTTTAAAGACAAGGTTTCAGACCTTACTCTTGCATTTTTTGCAATTATAGCAAAAAAAGGAAGAGAATCCTTTTTACCACAGATAGCAGAAGCTTTTATAGTTCAACATAATGAATATAAAGGAGTAATTAGAGCTGAGGTAACTACTACCTTTTCTTTAACTTCTGAGTTGAAAAAAGAAGTAGAGCAAGTAGTGCGCGAAATTTCCGGAAAAGATGTTGCCCTTTCGGAAATTGTTGATAAAGACATTATTGGTGGATTTATCATTAAGGTTGGCGACAAACAAATTGATGATACAGTGAGTAATAAGCTTAATGTATTAAGAAGAGAAATGACTCAAAATCAATACATCAAACAGATATAAAATTAATTAACCTATAATAATATAATAATGGCAGAGGTTAGACCAGATGAGGTTTCAGCAATATTAAGAGAACAACTTTCCAGCTTTAAAACAGAGGCTGAATTAGAAGAAGTAGGTACCGTCCTTCAAATTGGTGATGGTGTTGCCCGTATTTACGGATTAACTCAGGCACAATCAGGGGAGTTATTAGAGTTCGAAAATGGCTTGCAAGCTTTAGTTTTGAATCTTGAAGAAGATAACGTTGGAGCCGTATTATTAGGTGAAACCAAAGGAATTAAAGAAGGAGATACTGTTAAAAGAACAGGTAAAATCGCTTCTATTCAAGTAGGTGACGGTATCATGGGCAGGGTAGTTAACGCTATCGGACACCCTATTGACGGTAAAGGTCCTATAGAAGGAAAGCTTTATGAAATGCCATTGGAGCGTAAAGCACCAGGTGTAATTTTCAGAGAGCCGGTTACAGAGCCTTTACAAACAGGTATTAAAGCTATTGATGCAATGATTCCTGTAGGTAGAGGACAAAGAGAGTTAATAATTGGTGATCGTCAGACAGGTAAATCTGCTGTGGCAATTGATACCATTATTAACCAAAAAGAATTT
>JBEPWY010000069.1:0-12281 GCA_041642185.1 Marivirga sp. | reverse complement strand
TTGATATTCCTTTACTACCTTTTGCCCATCATGAATAATAATGGCTATTTCGCAAATTCTGTTACTATCTGCATAGCCACCAGTGGTTTCTATATCTACTATTGCGTACAAATTATTGTTTTTCAGATCAGCTATCGTCTCAGCTTTGTTTTATTTTTCTGTCCAGCTCATCGGATATTTTTCATCAAGAAATTCTTTTCCTTCTTCAGTCAGGTAAAGCGGTTTAAAAGTGTCTAACATCACAGCCAGCTCTTTAGTCTCTTTGGCACCAATACTTTTTTCTGCCTTCCCTGGATGTGGCCCGTGGGGTAGTCCTCCAGGATGTAAAGTAAGCGAACCACGATCAACGCCTTTTCTGCTCATAAAGTCACCTTCCACATAATACAACACTTCGTCAGAATCGATATTGCTATGGTTATACGGTGCAGGTATTGCATCCGGATGATAATCAAATAATCTTGGCACGAATGAACAAATCACAAAGTTATGTGCCTGAAAGGTCTGATGCACCGGTGGTGGCTGGTGAATTCTTCCTGTAATAGGTTCAAAATCATGAATTGAGAGGGTATAAGGATATAGAAATCCATCCCAACCTACTAAATCGAAAGGGCTGTGCTCATATATATAGTTATGGATATAACCACCCTTCTTAATCTTCATGTGGTACTCGCCTTTACTTTCCTCTGTAATTAATTCCTGAGGTGGGTGGATATCTCTTTCGCAATAAGGCGAATGCTCCAATAATTGCCCTAGCTGGTTTCTGTAACGATTAACAGTTTCAACCGGGCTGGCAGATTCAATTACTATATAGCGGATATCGCTAGAGTCCCAATCTAACTTATAAATAGTAGTTCGTGGAATTACTACATAATCACCGGCTTTTATTCTAAGCTTGCCAAACTGCGAATATAAATAACCGCTACCATCATGAATGAATAGTAATTCATCAGCCTCGGCATTTTTATAATAGTAATCCATGCTTCTACGGCTAGGCATACAGAGTGCCATAGATACATCATTGTTCATTAAAAGCACTTTTCTACTATCCAGAAAATCAGTACCTGTATTCTTTACCTTGGATGTATTCAAGTGAATTTGTTGCAAAGGAAAATCCTTATCCGGTCTTGTACCATAAGCCTCAGAATCTTTAATAGCTTTTACTCGGGTAGGAGAGTTGATGTGGTATAAGTTTGAATAAATCCCTGAAAAACCTTCCGAACTTACCAGCTCCTCAGCATATAAGCTGCCATCCGGCTGTCTAAATTGTGTATGTCTCTTTGGTGGAATATTTCCTTTTTTTACATAATACGCCATAAAAATTATTTTTTGGTCAATGTTTGAGCTTCGTCAAATAGTTTTAATGCTTCCTTAAATATTTCGTTTTGTTGGTTAATTATAGGATAGAAACCCTCATTATTCCAAATCCTTCTTGCAATATAAGCTTTGGTATAAATTTTAATTAGCTCTTTTGATTTTTCAAATTGATTTGGTTTAAATTCTATATCATTTTCCTTACCTAATTGTACTAAATCAGCTAACATTTGGTCAGTCACCTGAAAATTGTCTATATAACTTTCAAGTCCCATATTTTTTAAAGCCCTCTTATTTTTTTCATGATAAGAGAAAGTATATTGTCTTAAAATATTGCTGTACATTAATTTATTAAGGTATTCCGAATTATTGGCAGTATCAAGTGCTACAAAATAATCTGGCATAATACCTCCGCCACCAAATACTATCCTTCCTTCCTTGGTGGTATACTTTAAGGAATCGTCAAATTGAATGCTGTCGGCTACAAAATATTCACCATGTTCAAACCTGTTCATCATTTCTTTTCTGTACTCAGCAGGTGAGTCGCCAAAAGGCTTTTGGATGGATCTGCCGCTAGGGGTATAGTATTTAGAAATAGTTAACCTGAGTTCAGAGCCATCCTCTAAAGGAATAGGCATTTGAACCAGTCCTTTACCGAATGATCTTCTTCCAACAATCAATCCTCTGTCATTATCCTGTATAGCACCAGAAACAATTTCAGAAGCAGAAGCACTTCCTTCATTAATAAGCACTATCAACGGACTGTTTTCAAAAATGCCTTCTTTTACTGCTTTGGCCTCAGAATTAAATCTTCTTTCTTTTCCTTTTGTATAAACAATCATGGAATTGTCAGACAAAAACTCATCGGCCATACTAATAGCCCTATCCATATAACCACCCGGATTATCCTGTAAATCTAGAATTAATTTTTGAAGCCCTTTCGATTTAAGATCTGTTAGAGCTTCCAAAAATTCTGTATAGGTAGTTGCAGAAAAACGGCTTACTTTTATATAACCGATTTCATCGTTCACCATATAACTTGCATCCACAGAAAACTGAGGGATTTTATCTCTGGTAATAGTGAAATCTATGAATTCTTTTTCATTCATACGTTTCACCTCAACATTTACTTCACTGCCTTTTTCGCCTCGTAAATATTCATGAACTTCCCTGTTGGTTAAACCTGTTCCTGCAATATTTTCCCCATTAACAGAAACAATTTTATCTCCCGATTGCAATCCAGCAGCTTCCGAAGGGCCGCCACTTAATGGGGCCACTACATAAAGTGTGTCGTTGAATATGTTAAACTCAATGCCTATGCCCTCGTAATTACCCCTTAAATCAGCAGAAACCATCTCCAGATCTTTAGCTGGAATATAAGAAGTATGAGGGTCTAATTCTTTCAATATACCTTTTATGGCACTATCTACTAAAGCATCACTGTCTACTTCTTCTACATAGTTTTTATCTATCTGAAGCATAATTTCTTTTATTCTGGATATTCCTTCCAAAACTGTACCTTTAGTACTTTCAGGATTGGCCATTGTGGCACCAATCAAAATTCCTGCCGCCAATGTGGAAAAAATAATGATGGGTAATCTTATATGAAATGAACTATTGTTTATCTTACTCACGTTTATTAATTTTTATTCTAACAAATAACGCATAATTTTAGTAATTCGTTTGAATTGAAAAGCCTTAAAATTTAAATTACCTTTGTCAAACAGCTAAAAACAATAAAAGTGGAATATTCTCATAAAAAAATCAAGGAATTAGTAGCCGAAAATTATGTTTTCGCATCAGTTCTTTATTATCTGGGCATAGATTACTATGAGTATGAAGAGGATACCCTGCAAAAAGTTTGTTCCTGCAAAGGCCTTAAAGTACAACAGGTAACAGATGAGTTGGAACGGATTATTACAAATGAAGAAATAGCTAACCTGAAGCTGTTATCTTTTCCGATAGATCTGGTAATAAGTTATTTGAAACACACACATTTTATATTTATCAAAAAGGATCTGCCTTTTTTAGTAAAGCTTGTGAAGCATTTGAAAACTAAAAACCCTGTTTTTTTACCTGTTCAGCAAGAACTAAAAGATGTTTTCCCTTTATTTGTTGAGGATTTTGTACATCATATTTATGAAGAAGAAGATACCCTTTTTGAACATATTCTAAAATTGAAAAAGATTGATGAGAAAAAACTTAATCCTTCCACATTCTTTTATGAGCATGCTAACTTTAGCATGCAAAAATTTGCCATTGAACATGAGGTGCATGATGATGAAATGAAAGGTATTCGTTATTTGATGGACCAATACCCGATGGAGCAACATACTGAACTGAATACTAAAGTGTTATTTTCTGAACTGGAAAGGTTCGAAGAGCGATTGAAGGTACATGCTAAAATTGAAAATGAAGTTTTATTTCCGAAAGCCCTGATGCTTGAGAAGCAGGTGCGTAAGAAATTTGAAGCTATTATCCGCAATAATTAACAAATGGCTAGAATTTTTGCAATAGATTATGGCAATAAGCGAGTAGGTTTAGCTGTAACCGACCCTATGAAAATTATTGCTTCCCCCTTAGAAACTGTACATTCCAAAGATGTAATTAATTTCCTTTTCAAATATTTTGAAAAAGAAGAAGTGGAAGCAGTTGTAATTGGTTATCCTACCAATGAGGAAGATGAAGCGACGGATGCCACACGACAGGTGCAGGCATTTATTAATCTTTTCAGGAAGAAATTTCCAAATATGCCCTTACATTTGCAAGACGAAAGTTTTAGTTCGCAAATAGCTATGCAGTCAATGATAATGGCTGGCTCCAATAGGAAACAACGAAATAAAAAAGCTGGTAATATAGATAAAGTAAGTGCTGCAATTATTCTGCAACAATATTTAGAAGAAAATTGATATGATTTATCCGATAGTGGCATATGGCCATCCTGTTTTGAAAACCAAAGCAAAAGACATACAAAAAGATGAGCTTGATGTAGAAAAGTTGGTAGAAGACATGTATGAAACAATGTACAATGCCAGCGGCGTAGGTTTAGCGGCCCCCCAGATTGGTAAAAGTATTCGTGTTTTTATAGTGGATACTGACCCTATAGATGATGAAGATGATGAACCAAAAATCAAAAAAGTTTTTATCAATCCTGAAATATTATCAGAAGAGGGTGAAGAATGGGCGTTTGAAGAAGGTTGTTTGAGTATTCCTAATATCCGAGAAGATGTATTTAGAAAAGAAAAAATAAAAATAAAATACCAGGATACTGAATGGAATGAATATGTTGAAGAATATGAAGGCTTTAATGCCCGTGTTATACAACATGAATATGACCATATAGAAGGTATTTTATTTACAGATTATATTTCTTCCTTTAAGAAAAGAATGTTGAAGGGAAAACTGGCAAATATCAGTAAAGGTAAAATATCATCCGATTATAAAATGCTCTTTCCCCAAAAGAAATAAGTAGAATTAAAGCTAACTTGGATGAGAATAGTTAACAAAAAAATCCTTACCCAATCATGTAACTTTTAAATTAACATTATAATTTATATACTGTTTTTTTTATATATTTTTGATTTAACAATGCATTAAAATGAAGTTTAAATGCATAAATTAACTTTTAAATATTTTCTTGTACGACATTGGCTGTTTCAAATGGACCAAATGGTAAATTGGCAGTATTATTGTTGATTAGTTGTGAAAATGTATTTAATTAAATCCTTATGAATAAATTTACTAAAAGTTCTTTTGCTGTTGCGGTTTTGTTTTTAAGTGTAAACATAGCCTTTGCACAGAAAAAAGCCGAATCTTATATAGATCACGGTATTGAGAAATTTGAAGCAAAAGAATACATGGAAGCAATTATTAGTTTCAATGAGGCAATTGCGTTGGACGAATCATCTTATCAGGCATATTATATGCGAGGCAATATCAAACAAAAATTTGCTGACGTGCATGGTGCAATGAAAGACTATAATAAAGCCATTGAAGCTAATCCGAAATTTCCAGAAGCTTATTTTGAAAGAGGTAATATTAAGTATCTACTGCAGGATTATTATGGCTCAATACAAGATTACAGTGTAGCGATTGAGTTAAATGAAAATAACCTGGATGCTTATTATAAAAGAGGACAGGCTAAGCAACAGTTGGAAGCTTATCAGGATGCTATTAATGACTGTACACAGATATTAAATAAGGACCCTCAAAATGTAGACGCCTATTTCCTAAGAGGTGTATTACGAATTGAATACGGCCAGTTATCTGAAGGTTGTCTTGATTTAAGCAAAGCAGGTGAGTTAGGTGATTTAAAAGCTTATGAGATGATCAGAGAGCGTTGTAATGATGTGAGATGCTACCCAACTGATCTATAAACAAACACAATACTCGGACAAGAATAAGTAAAATTCTTATAGTGAAATTAAAGAGCCATTTGCATAAAGCGGGTGGCTATTTTTTTGACCCAGTTGTAATGAATTTATTAATTAGTAGGATCTGCTTTAGGTATAAATTATGTTTCCCAGCATTTAGCAATATCCTTTTTCGCCCTTTTTAAAAGTTTTTTAAATATATTACAGCCTGATAGAGCTAAAATAAGGGCTTAGATAGATGAATATTAAAAATAAAATGGAAGAAACGACTTTCAATTATGAAAAACTTTTTGATTTAAGTCCCGATTTATTGTGTATAGCTGGCTTTGATGGTTATTTTAAGAAGGTTAACACAGCTGTTAGTAAGGTTTTAGGTTATACAGTGGAAGAGTTATATAGCCGACCAATTAACGATTTTATTTTTCCGGAGGATGTGGATATTACTTCAAAAGCCAGAAAGAAGTTGACTCAATCTAAAGCACTTTTATATTTTGATAATAGATACGTCACAAAAAGCGGTGAAATTATTTGGCTTTCCTGGACGTCGCAACCCTCAGATGAGGATCAACTTATTTTTGCTATTGCCAAAGATATCACCCATAAAAAGAGACTTGAAGCGGAAAGAAATAGAGAGTTCGCGAATTTGGCGAAAATGAATGAATCCTATAAACAACTGACCTATACTACTTCCCATGATTTGCGGTCTCCGCTTGACAGTTTGCTTTCTATTTTTAAATTAATAGACCTCACAAAAGTAGAAGATAATAAAACCGTGGAATTAATAGAAATTCTTCGTAGAGGTGGAGAACAGCTTAAAACCAGGTTGGATGTTTATATTGATAATTTAAGTGGAGGGAAAACACTTCAAGAGGAATTTACAAAAATAGATCTTGAGCAAAATTTAAGAGTGGTTACTAAATCAATTCAATCATTAATAAGAGATTCAAAAATTATAATTACAAGTGACTTTTCTGCTCTTAAGCATATTAATTTTAATCAAAGTTATATGGAAAGCATATTTCTTAATTTAATTAGTAATGCAATTAAATATGCAAGACAGGATGTAAACCCCATACTCAATATTTATACTGAAAAGCAAGATACTTCAACCCGACTTATTTTTAAGGATAATGGTCAAGGGATTGATTTGGAGAAGGCTAAAGATAAACTTTTTGGCTTACATCAAACATTTCACGATCATGCCAATAGCAAAGGAATTGGCTTATACCTGGTTCATACCCATTTAACAAGCCTAGGTGCAAAAATAGAGGTGGAAAGTAAAGTGAATGAGGGTACAAAATTTATAATTACCTTCAGGCAGGAAGGTTTAAAATAGATGTAGTTATTTTTCTTATCTCCTTCTGAGAAATGAAAACCCCAAAAATGAACCGTATGAAGTGTTTATATCTTATCATTTTTATACTATTATCAATACCATCACAAGCTCAAAGTATTTTCATAGAAGTAGAAAACTGGCAGAAAATTTTAGATCAATCAGCTGAACAAAATAAAGCCATTTTTTTTGATGGTATAACCAGCTGGTGCAAGCCATGCAAACAAATGGATAAGGAAGTTTACAGTAGTAAAAAGATTACTGAATTTATGAAAACTAATTTCATTAATTTGAAGGTGGATATGGAAACCGAATTTGGTAAAGAACTTAATAAATTATATAACATCACTGTTTACCCAACTCTAATGATTTTAAATGGTAAAGGGGAAATAGAAGCCAGACACGTTGGAGGTTTGATGAGTGAAGAGGAATTTATGGATTGGGCAGAACCATTGGCATATAAAAATAATCATAGGTCGGTAATGGAAAGTAAATTCAAATCAGGAAATTATGAGGCTGCCTTTCTTCAATATTATGCTTTCCAATTAAAAGAATCAAAATTTGCCAATGGAAAAGTATTAGATAAATTATATGCAGTTGATCAGGTAAAATATCGAAGCTTCTTTTTAGAAAATATTAATTCCACCCAATCAGAGGTATTATTACAACTAAAAGAGGAAATATCCGAAGAGGAATTTAAAGTAATAATTAGCCAAACATTGGATAGGATTCTAAATGTTGATGGATTTAAACCTGAGACCATGAAAATATTTGCAGAAAAGGAAAATTCCTCCAGCTGCTATAAACTTTTGTATGAATATGAAAATCAATAAAAATAAACTTTGTTACACCAGTAAGAAAGAAAAAAAATAATAATTCTGATCCCGTTTTTTAGGATAAATGTTAAACCAATCCCACAATAGTAATACCATCACCACCTCTTTCTTCATGCTCATTAGTCAATGATTTAACATAATTATATTGCCTCAAGTAATCCCTTATAAATTTTCGGAGTATCCCATCTCCACGGCCGTGCAATATACTTACCTCATTATATCCCAACACTAAAGCGTCATCTATAAATTTATCTACCACACTAATGGCTTCTTCAGCCCTTTTACCTCGCACATCCAACTGTTGCCTGAAATTGGTTGAGCGTTCAATCATACCTGTTGATCCTCCTGAATAAGCCCTTCTTTGCTCTTTTTTAACAGCATTTTTCGACATCCTTTCTAACCTGTTGAGCTTGATTTTAGATTTTAGATCACCCAACATTATTTCAGCCTCCTTAGCACCTACAGATAATACTTCACCAATGGTATCCTGTCCCTTGATCTGTACAAAATCACCTTCTTTAATATCCCCTTTGGCAGGTTGATAGGTCTCTTTTTGCACAGCTTTTGGCCTCTGCTTTTCCTGCGTACTTAGCTCAACTTTGCTTTCAAAGCTTTTAAGTTGCTCCCTTGCCTTTTGAGTCTTGGATTTGTCCGCCTGTGATTCTTTAATCTCCCTAATTGCCTGCTCTACCCGCTTATTAGCCTCTTTTAGGATGGATTTAGCCTCTTGTTTGGCTTCAATAATTATTGATTTCTTTTGCTCATTAATAAAGGTGTTTAGCTCTTGATAGTCCTTTGAACTTTTGTCCAAATTGATTTCCTTTTTCTGAACTTCTCTCAGCTTTTGTTCCAGTTGCCTCTTTTCTTTACCTAAATCATTCAGCAGTTTATCGTAATTCACCCTTTCTTCACCAATTTTACCTTGGGCGGCCTCAATTATATCATGAGGAATCCCCATTTTTTTGGCCACCTCCAATGCGAAAGAACTGCCTGGCTTGCCTATATCTAATTCATAAAGGGGTTCCAGGTTTCTTTCATCAAATTTCATGGCGCCATTTTCCACATTAGGATGGCTAATAGCAAAATTTTTGATATTGTCGTAGTGGGTAGTGATCACGCCAAAAGCTTTCATTTCATAAAGCTTTTCAAGAATTGATTCTGCTATAGCGCCACCAAACCTAGGTTCTGTACCTGTGCCAAATTCATCAATCAGAAATAGTGTCTGTTTATTTCCTTCCTGCAAAAAGTTTCTCATGTTTTGTAAATGAGAACTATAGGTACTGAGATCATTTTCAATACTTTGCTGATCTCCTATATCAATAAACAGTTTTTGAAAAATACCACATGTGCTGTCCGGCTGAACCGGAATTAATAAACCACATTGCAGCATGTATTGCAAAAGGCCTACACTTTTTAAGGCAACGGACTTACCTCCGGCATTAGGCCCTGATATGATTAATATTCGTTTATCTGCATTAAGCAGGATATTTAGTGGGGTAACTTTTTTACCTGATTCCGCTAAACTCAATTTCAACAACGGGTGTTCCGCTTTTCTGAAATTCAGAACTCTTTTGTTTTCCAATATGGGCATAAATGCCTCTATCTGCATTGAAAAACGTGCCTTAGCCCTGATGAAATCCACTATACCTAAAAATCGATAAGCTTTTTCCAGATTCGGCAATTCCGGTCTTACTTTATTAGTCAGCGCTGTTAATATCCGGACAATCTCTCTACGTTCCTCATATTGAAGCTCACGTACTTCATTATTCAATTCAAGTGATTCGGAAGGCTCAATGTATACTGTTTGGCCTGTAGAGGATTGATCATGAATAAATCCTTTAACACGCCTTTTATACTCTGCTAAAACAGGTATTACTAAGCGGCCGTCCCTAATAGTAACAGATGCATCTTCAGGGGTAAGCCCATTTTGGGACGCCTGTCTGTAAATTTGTTCGGTAGTTTTACGTAACTGCGCCTGTACTTTAAATATTCTTGTTCGGATATCCTGCAATTCACGGCTGGCATTATTTCTCAGTTCACCCCGCTCATCAATTTTTTCATCTATGGCTTTATAAAGAGACTCATCCAGGTCTACAGCATTTCTTAACTTATATAATGTAGGATAATCTTCTTCATATTCATCAAAAAAGGAAATACACTCCATTATAGTTTTAAGACTTAATTTAAGATCAAAAAACTCCTCTTCGGTTAAAAATGTATTCCCGACTTTTGTCCTTTTTAAAAAATGGCTTACATCTATAAAGTTGCCCGATGGAAAATATTCACCGGATTGAAGTATATTTTTAAATTCATTAGTTTGAATCAGTAAATGATGAACTTTGTCATAGTTTGACAAAAAGGCCATTTTGTCAGCTACCTGCTGACCGAGGTTACTAATACAAGCTTCTTTTATATAAGTTCTGATTTTGTCAAAACCAATGCGTTGCTCAAAGTCAACCGGTAAAATCATATTTCTGTCCTATCTTTTTTATTAGCCTTATTAGCTTTATTTTTATTAGCTTCTAGAACCTGCTCCCTTAAGCTTAAACTGTCAATAACAATATCATATACACTTTCCAGTTTAGAGGGGTTTTCCAAATAATAGGCAAAACTTTGCTTATAAATGGAATCATTCGTGTTATTTTCATCAAATATTTTTAATTCATAGTGTCGCATCACTATTTTTGAGGAATCGAATTTCAAACCTATATTGGATGCTTTATGTTCAGCAGTATAAATTTCTGAAAGAATATTGGCCATTTTTTCTGGTGGAATTACACCTTTCGGTACGTCATTCTTTTGAGTACAAGAAACTATTATTAATATTGCGATCAGATAAGTAAGATTTCTCATTTTATTTTATTGTAATTTGCTTTTAACAGTACAAAATTATTGCCAAATCTATTTCAGACAACTGTGAAAAACAATTATCGTACTTTCTTTCGTTCTCTATGTTGAAGATTAATTTTAATTTATTTTTCATGAACTTAACAAACCAAATATGAGGGAGCTGTTTAAAAAGCTTCGAAAATACGAGATAAGAATCCGTAAAGCTGTTACCAGCCAGATGCAGGGTGATTTTCATTCGGTTTTTAAAGGTTCAGGCCTGGAGTTTGACGATGTGCGCGTTTACCAATATGGCGATGACGTGCGGACAATTGATTGGAATGTTTCTGCAAAAGGGCACGGTACATTTGTAAAAACTTTCAAGGAAGACAAAGAACAAAGCGTTTATTTTTTAGTAGATGTTAGTGCTTCACAGGAAATTGGTACAGAAGGGCAACAAAAAGTAGATATTGCCAAGGAGGTAACAGGAGTGCTGACTCTTTCTGCTATAAAAGAGGGAAGTCAGGTGGGGCTTGTTTGTTATTCCGATCAACGGGAATTATTTATTAAAGCTGGTAAAGGGCAGAAACATGGTTATTACGCCATCAGCCGTTTATTTGGCTTACAAACGCAGTCACCAAAAACTAATCTTGATAAAGCTCTTAGTTATTTAATGGGCGTATTGAAACGAAGAAGCGTAGTATTTGTAGTATCAGATTTTGTAGATGAAGGGTATGAAGATCATTTGAAAGCATTGGCTCGAAAGCATGACCTAGTGGTGATTCATATGAAAGACAGACTAGAAACTGACTTGCCAATGTTGGGTATAGTTCCTTTGCGGGATAAGGAAACCGGCAAAATAAGATGGGTTAATACATCCGGCAGCACATTTAGGAATAAGTATAAAGAAAATAATATAGACCAATCGGAATTTTTGAAAGACATCTGCAAAAGAAATCAGGCGGATTATGTTTTGGTGGATACACAGGAAGATTTTGTACCGGCTTTAATGAAATTGTTTAAAATAAGAAACCGTAGTAAAAAGAAAGTATAGCATGAGAATAAAAATATTTTGGTTGCTGATTTTTATAAGCGGTTCAGTAGTAGCGCAAGAAATTAAGCCACAAGGGCAGTTTTTGCAGGACAGTATGGCATTGGGAGAAGAGGTACGGTTTAGTTTATCTGTAAGCTATCCTGTGGATCAGCAAATATTGTTTCCTGATTCTACTTATAATTTTTATCCGTTTGAATTTCGTTCTAAAAAATATTTCCCAACAAAAACTGACAGTCTCACAAGTTATGATAGTGCAGTTTTTACGCTGGCAAGCTATGAGATAGAGGAGCTACAAACATTAGGTATCCCTGTTTTTGTCATAAAAGGTAAAGACAGCCTGAGACGTTTTACACCTACAGATAGTATTTATTTAGAGGAGATGATCCCTGTAGTTAGCGATTCTTTAAGCTTAAAAACCGATACAGAATTAGCACTTACTGAACAGGAATTTAATTACCCCTTGTTGATTGTTATTGTTGTTATTATTGGTGTTTTAATTGTATTAATTCTTATATTTTTCGGAAAGAAAATACGTTTAAAATTATAAG
>JBEPWY010000068.1:0-12361 GCA_041642185.1 Marivirga sp. | reverse complement strand
ATTTAGGGGAAATTTTCCAGAAGGACATGAATAATGCATTTGGAAAAGCCTTTATAACCATCACAGAAGTAGAAATGTCTCCCGATCTAGGAGTGGCTAAAATCTACCTTAGTTTAATGCTTTCAGAAAACCCTAAAGAAACGATGGAAGCGATTCAATCAAAGAAAAGTGAAATTCGCAAGCATTTAGGTAACAGAATTGGAAAACAGGTAAGGATAGTACCTGAAATCATTTTTTATTTAGATGAGACTTTGGATCAGGCAAACAGAATAGATTCCATACTATCTAAATTACATATTCCACCTGCCGATGAGGAAGAAGGTGATAATAAAAAAGATTAATATTTTCCTTTGAAGAACCTCTCGTTTTTTATTGCAAAAAGATATTTTTTCTCAACCAAGAAGAAAAGTTTTATCAATGTGTTATCCATTATTTCTATGTTTGGAGTGGCTATTGGTACTATGGCCTTGGTTATAGTTTTATCTGTATTTAATGGTTTGGAGGATTTAATTCGGAGCCTGTATAGTTCTTTCGATGCAGATTTAAAAATTTCTCTTAAAGAGGGTAAATTTTTTGAATATGATCAGGAAATGCAAAATCAAATTTCCGGAATCCAAGGAATACAAAGTGTAACTAAGATAATAGAAGACAATGTATTGGTCCGGTACAATGATGGGGAAACTGTTGTAAGGATGAAAGGCGTTAGTCCTGAATTTATTGAGTCAAATGATTTAAAAGATTACATTACCGAGGGCCGGATTAAGCTGCAGGAGAAGGAACAGAATTTCGCCATAGTTGGCAGAGGAATACGATACACTCTGGCTATAAATCCCCGGAATGAATTATTAGCCTTGCAGTTTTACTATCCTAAAAACATTAAACCGGGGGTAAGTAATCCATCTAATATGTATAATTCAGGTATACTGATGCCTGCCGGCGTTTTTGCTATCGAAAAGCAATATGATGAAAAGTATATTTTTGTCCCCTTGAGATTTGCAAAAAAACTTGTTGGAAAACAGGATAAGTTAACGTCTATAGAAATAAATCTGGATGGCAGTCAAAGTGTTAGTTCGGTACAGAAAGCGCTTAAAAATGAATTTGGAGATGTTTTTAATGTTTTAGATTCTGATGAACAGCACGCCTCTTTATTAAAAGCCATTAAAATTGAAAAGCTGTTTGTATACCTTACTTTCACCTTTATTCTTGCCGTAGCCTCATTTAATATTTTCTTTTCCCTAACAATGCTGGCTCTCGATAAAAAGCGGGATGTGAGCATACTTTATGCCATGGGAGCTTCTAAAAAGAAAATCCGGAATATTTTCCTGTTAGAAGGTTCCATCATTTCCTTTACAGGCGCTATTGCCGGTGCTGTAATTGGTTTAATAATATGCCTTTTGCAACAGCAGTTTGGTCTAGTTTCTATGGGAATGGCTTCAGCTGTTCAGGAAGCTTACCCTGTCAAAATAATTGCCTCAGATTTTATTTTCACTATGCTTAGCATCATTTTAATTACAATGCTGGCATCTTTTAAACCTGCAAGCGTTGCTGTAAAATCGCTTGAAATTAATCGTTTATAAGATTTTTACACTTCAAAAAGGTGAAAATTCGTACTTATTTAGTAAATTTCGAACTTGTTTTTTTTGAATAAGTTATTTTTTAATAAGAAGAGTCAGGTTTAAGGACATGAAGGTATATACTACTCAACCTTTTCAAATCATATATTCACTGTTTGAGCATGAATTTTTAGGCTACATAATTGAGTCTTTCGTAGTGCAAAAAAACAGCAGGGGAGAATTGACATTTTCTCATCAGAATATTTCAGCCAGAAATGCAAAAGAATTTGCTAAAGGACTGGATGATGTGGATTATGAACTGATAGAGTTAATAGACACCATGCAACAAGATGCTATTGTCCGGAAATTTTATAAAACAAAAATTAAAACAGCCGACTTTTTTGATAAAGTATATCATCCTGAAAAAGGCAATAAGCTGCTTCAGGAGGAAATAGAAAGGTACCTGGAAAAAAGGCGAGTGCAGGTGCTGGAAAAAATAACTGATAAAATGCTTTTTGAGATGGGTAATGATGGAGAGCCTGCCTGGCGACAAATTCATATTCAGAAAGAGAAAGCCACCATTCTGTTTCATTTTGTTAAAAACGAGAAAAATACTCATTATTTTCCTACTATAAAGCATGCGGGAGAGAAAGTGGATTTCCAATATAAAGGCGCCTACCTTATTAGTAATAAGCCTGCCTATATGGTGGTAAATCAGAAGCTATACTCTTTTGCAAAAAATCCTGACGGTAAAAAACTAAAGCCATTTCTTAATAAATATTTTATTGCTATTCCTGAAAAGGTGGAGGAGCAATATTTCAAAAAATTTGTGGCACCCCTAGTAGCTTCTTTTGATGTTTTTGCCAAAGGCTTTAAAATTAAAACACTTCGAGAAGAGCCTGACCCACAGTTAAAAATCTCAGAACTGGTAGCTACTACCACAAAAGATTTATTTGATGATTCCCCCACCAGAATCGAAGAGGAAGGCAAAATTCTGATGGAGTTAAGGTTTCAGTATGGTAAGCATAATTTCCCTTTGGGCTCCGGTGAAGGGGTTTCCGTAAAAGTGGAAAAAGAGGAGGGTGAGTTTGTCTTTAAAAGACTTGTTAGGAATATCATAAAAGAAAAGAGCCTTCGTGATGCCATGATTGATCGCGATTTAGATATCCTGAAGGGGAAGTTGACGCTACCAAAATCAAAGGCTTTCAGCTGGATATCAAAAAATAAAGATTGGCTTAATGAAAATGGAATAAGCATTGAACAAAACGAAGAAAGCACCAGCAAGCAGTATTTTATAGGGCAATCTTCTATTTCTATTGATATATCTGAAGGCATCGACTGGTTTGACATCAATGCCACTATTATGTTTGGCGAATATGAAGTTACATTTAAAGAGTTAAGGAAACTGATATCCAGCAATCAGTCAGAATTTAAATTGCCAAATGGCCAGTATGCAGTAATTCCTTCTCACTGGTTTGATGATTATTCCGAGCTTTTTAGCTTTATGGAAAAGGATGGAGAGGATAATATGAAAATCCGGAAGCACCATTTAGCCTTGGTTCAGGATTTGGAAAATGGGGAACTGGCTTCAGTTCAAATGGACAGAAAGCTTGCTAAGCTAAGTGATTTTACTCAAATTGACGATCATCCGTTACCATTGAATTTTATTGGGGAATTAAGGCCCTACCAGCAAGCGGGCTTTAATTGGTTGCAGTTCCTTAACCAGTTTAATTTTGGGGGCTGCCTGGCAGATGATATGGGATTGGGGAAAACTGTACAAACTCTTGCCATGTTGCAATCTGAAAAGGAAGAAGGTAGAGTGAATGCAAACTTATTGATTATGCCCACCTCTCTTATCTATAACTGGATGAGTGAGGCCAAAAAGTTTACCCCTGATTTAAAAATCTTCCTATATACCGGTACCAATAGAATTAAAGATGTAAAACAGTTTGAGCATTTTGACCTTGTGCTAACTTCTTATGGGATTACCCGACTTGATATAGATGTTTTATCAGAATATTATTTCAATTATATAATTCTGGATGAGTCTCAGGCTATTAAAAATCCTGATTCCAATATTGCAAAAGCAGTAAAAAAATTAAAATCCCGCAGGCGTTTGGTATTAACAGGTACACCGGTGGAAAATAGTACGATGGATTTATGGTCACAGATGTCATTTGTAAATCCCGGCCTATTGGGTAACAAAAAATTCTTCAAAGATGAGTTTGTACTGCCAATAGAAAAGAAGCAAGATGAACATAAATCTCAGAAGTTAGCCTCGCTTATTAAGCCATTTATTTTAAGAAGACATAAATCTCAGGTAGCTACTGAATTGCCAGATAAAATTGAGAATATCCATTATTCCACCATGACTACCATGCAGGAGGATAAGTATGAGGAGGTAAAATCTTATTTTAGAGATAAAATTTTGGAACATATTGAGCAAAATGGTATCAGAAAGTCTCAGATGATTTTATTGCAGGGTTTAACACAGCTCAGGCAAATTGCTAACCATCCAAAAATGGTAGATAAAGAATATGGTGGCGATTCCGGTAAAATGGAAGATGTTAAACATATGTTGAGTTCTGCTATTTCCAAAGGGCATAAAGTTTTGGTTTTCAGTCAATTTGTGAAACATTTAGCTTTTATGAAGGATTATCTGGATAAGAGCGATATCCAATACGCTTATTTGGATGGAAGTACAAAGGATAGAGAAAAGCAGGTACGTTTGTTTCAGGATAATGAAGAGATTTCCGTCTTTCTAATATCCCTTAAAGCTGGTGGTTTGGGATTGAACTTGACAGCTGCAGATTATGTGTTTTTACTGGATCCGTGGTGGAACCCGGCCATAGAACAACAAGCAGTTGACAGGGCGCATAGAATAGGGCAGAAACAACAAGTGTTTACCTATAAATTCATTACCAAAAACACTGTAGAGGAGAAAATACTTGCCTTGCAGGAGCGAAAAGTGAATTTAGCGAGAGATTTGATCAGCACGGAAGAAAACTTTATGAAGAACCTGAGCCAGGAAGACATCACATCGATATTGGCTTAAGGTTTTTGGAAATTTCGCTCCTCTGGAGCTGGGGATAGGCTTCGCAACTATCTTTTTTTAATGAATTAAGTCTGAATTTCAAGTGGTTAATTTAGAGCGGATGAATTGCTTTTATTTAATCATATGAGTTTTTAGACTGATTTGCCCCAGAGGGGTGAAATCGTAATAGAAATGTTTGCAGAAATACGGCAAGCTCCTTAGGAGTGAAATAATTTTATGAGAGGTTGGATGTATGACAATGTCAAGTCTTTCTCCCCGTTTTAAGTTTAAAAATTAAATCTGCAAATTCTTAATACCAGCAGGATAAACTTTTTATTGGCTAAAAAGAATGAGTCATTTTTTGATAAATTATTTTTTATAGAAATTCAGTTTTAATTCGAAAACCTATTATGGATAACACTTATTCCCAAATTTATATACAAATAGTTTTTGCTGTAAGTGGTAGAATGAGTTTAATTGGAGAGCCTTGGGAAGCAGAATTGCACAAATATATATGTGGTATTGTAAATGGAAATAAGCAGAAAGTTTATGCTATCAATGGTATGCCTGATCATATTCATATATTACTAAGTATAAAGCCTAATATTATTTTATCTGATTTGGTACGGGACATAAAATCCAACTCCTCTAAATGGGTAAAAGAGAAGAAATTTATAAAAGGGAAATTTCAATGGCAAGAAGGTTTTGGGGCTTTTTCCTATTCTCAATCTCAATTAGATAGTGTAATAGTTTATATCGATAATCAGAAAAAGCATCATGATAAGAAGACGTTTAAGGAGGAGTATCTTGGTTTATTAAATAAATTTAATGTTGATTATGATGAGAAATATGTTTTTGATTGGATAGAATAGCATTTCGCTCCTCTGGAGCTTTTGTTCAGCTATAATTATTAGCTATTACGATTAGGCTCCTCTGGAGCTGGGTATGATCTTCACAAATGTATAAGTTTAAATTTCTAGCGGTTTTTTTAAGATCATGTGATTAGGGCTGATGAATTGTTTGCATTTAATCATAAGAGTAGTTAGGCTGATTTGCCCCAGCGGGGTAAAATCGTAATAGTAATATCGGTATATATGCATAAAGCTCCGTAGGAGCGAAATAAACTATGGTGGGTAATAAAAAGTAGTTATCCATCAAATCCTCTTCATATCTTTCGGAGATTAACGAATTACACTAACTTTGCGCATTCATTAAAAATATTATAGTGGCCAAAACAAAAACGCTTTATTTCTGTCAGAACTGTGGTGCGGAATCACCAAAATGGGTAGGTAAATGCCCTGCCTGTGGTGAATGGAATACTTTTGTGGAGGAAGTAGTACAGAAAGAGAAATCCCCTTCCGGATATATATCCTCTAAGAATATTTCCAATAAACCCATTGCTATTCAGGAAGTGGAGGCTACAAAAGAAGCACGCATTATTGTGCCCGATGGAGAACTAAATCGTGTATTGGGTGGTGGAATTGTTCCCGGATCTTTAATATTAATTGGAGGAGAGCCAGGAATAGGCAAGTCTACTCTAATGCTTCAGATAGCATTAAATTTATCTCATAAAAGAGTGTTGTATGTTAGTGGTGAAGAAAGTGTGCAACAAATTAAAATGCGTGCGGACCGTATGGAGCACACCTCTGAGAACTGCTTTATTCTCACTGAAACTTCTACAACGGATATTTTCAGGGAAGTGAAAGAACTGGCTCCCGATATATTGGTGATCGATTCCATCCAAACTTTAACCTCCCCCAAAATGGAGTCTGCCGCCGGCAGTGTGGGGCAGGTAAAAGAATGCACGGCAGAGTTGATGCGCTTTGCTAAAGAGAATAAAATTCCTGTATTCCTGATTGGCCATATCACCAAGGACGGAGCAATTGCCGGTCCGAAAGTTTTGGAACATATGGTAGATGCAGTTTTGCAATTTGAAGGCGACCGCCATTTGTCATACAGAATTTTACGCACCACCAAAAACCGATTTGGCTCCACCAATGAGTTGGGTATATACCAAATGCTAAATACCGGCTTGCGACAAGTAAGCAATCCATCCGAGATATTGATTTCTCAAAAAGAAGGAGATATTAACGGTACAGCTATTGGGGCCACTTTGGAAGGCAACAGGCCGCTTTTAATAGAAATTCAGGCTTTGGTAAGTACCGCTACTTACGGTACACCGCAAAGAAGTGCTACCGGTTTTGACAGCAAGCGAATGAACATGCTATTGGCTGTTTTAGAGAAAAGGGGAGGCTTTCGTTTGGGAGTGCAGGATGTTTTCCTGAATATTGCGGGCGGAATACGCGTGGAGGATCCGGCGATTGATTTAGCAGTATGCGTAGCGATCATTTCTTCTTTGGAAGAAAAATCTGTTTCTTCTAAAATATGCATGGCTGGGGAAGTGGGTTTGGGAGGAGAAATTCGGGCAGTTAACAGAATTGATAACAGAATAGCGGAGGCAGAAAAACTAGGTTTTGAAGTAATAATCGTGTCAAAATTTAGTTTAAAGGGTATAGATATCTCTAAATATAATATTGAAATTAAAGCTTGTTCACAATTAGCAGAAGTGGTAAGCTATTTATTCGCATAATAAAGTTTAATACATGGAATTTTTTCAAAATTTAGGCATTTCAGAGGATCTTTTTGCTTACCTGATCTTGCCTGTACTTATTTTTTTTGCCAGAGTTGCAGATGTATCTATAGCAACCATCAGAGTTATTTTTGTAATGCAGGGAAAAAGATCTATAGCTCCAATTTTAGGTTTTTTTGAAGCACTTATCTGGCTAATTGCTATTGGCCAAATTATCAAGCAAATAGATAATCCTGTTAGTTATTTTGCTTATGCTTCAGGTTTTGCAGCAGGTACTTATGTAGGGATGTTTATCGAGGAAAAGTTAGCATTGGGCAGGGTAGTAGTAAGAGTGATAACCGGCCGCCCGGCAACAGAGTTAATTGAATATTTAAAAGACAACGATTTCCGCTACTCCAATATAGAGGCCATGGGTAATGATGGAAAAGTGAATATTATCTTTACAGTTGTAAAGCGAGAAGTGCTTAGAACTCTTATCCCTACTATAAAAGGCTATAATCCAAAAGCCTTTTTCACCATTGAAGGCGTGAAAAAAGTCAGTGATGAAGATATTACTGTCAATGAGAATAAAGGTGTGATTTTGGGGAAAATGCTCAGTTTTAAAAGAAGATAGTTAATTCTAATAAGGCATTTATTAATTTATAGAAATTTATAAATTATAAAACATGAACTTTCTACTGTAGTTATTAATGTATGGAAATTCAAAAAAATACAGTAGTTACCTTGTCTTATCATGTTAGAAAGGATGGCGAAAACGGAGCAGTAGTAGATTTTTCAGGGCAGGATTATCCGCTACGGTTTTTAATAGGTGCAGGGAAGATGTTGCTTTATTTTGAAGAACATCTAATAGGGAAAACCAACAAAGAAAACTTTGCTTTTCTTCTTCCGGTAGATTTTGCATACGGTAAAAAGGATGAAGCTTTAATAAAAGAAATTCCTATAGAGCAGTTTTTAGAAAAAGAAGGCTATACCAAAGAAACGCTTCAGAAAGGAGAGTTTATCCGCTACGAAAATAAGAGTGAAGTGCAAAGCGGAAAAATAATAGATAAAAGTAAACGATTTATTACTGTCGATTTTAATCATCCTTTAGCAGGAAAGGATTTGTATTTTAAAGGACAGATAATTTCAGTGAGGAAAGCTTCTTTTGAAGAGATTGAGAGGCAACATCATATTGAGCCGGACGGCATCAGGTTTCAATAATATTTCCGAAACGTTGATTAAATCCACTAATGCCCTGCAAGCCGCCTGTATGAATTGCCATTAGGTTATGATCTGAGGAAATTTCTCCTTTCTTCCATAAATCAAGTATACCAAACATCATTTTACCATTATAAACAGGATCTAAGGGAATGCCTGTTTTTTGATAGAAATCATTGATAAATTCAATCAGTTCAGGTTTCCATTTGGCATAACCGCCAAAGTGGTTTTCAATATTGATCTGCCAGTTGCCATCACCGTTCACCATATTTTGGACCTCCTCTTTAATCCATGATCCTTTAAGAGCCGAAAAACCTAATATTCGCTGATGTTCCTTCTTCGAATTAATAAGACCGGCCATAGTGCCCCCAGTACCAACTGAAACACATATTAAATCGTAAATGGAAGGTATTAAATCGTTAATTTCCTCTGTTCCTTTTACTGCTAAAGGATTAGTGCCGCCTTCAGGTATTAAATAAAAATCCCCATGGCTTTCCCTTAATTGTCTGATAAAATCTGGATGGTGCTTTTCTCTGTATTGATCTCTGTCAATAAATATTAATTGCATACCCTGTGCTTGAGCAAGTGACAAGGTGGCATTATTCACTTCTTCACCTCTGATAATACCTATAGACTGAAAACCATTTGAATTAGCAGCATAGGCAGTGGCAAGAATGTGGTTAGAAAAAGCGCCGCCAAAGGTCAATAGCTTTTCTTGACCTTGGTTTTTCGCCTCTAATAAATTATGCTTGAGTTTAAAAAATTTATTACCGGAAGCTGTGGCATGGATAGCATCTAATCTTAAAACATCAAATATTAAACCTGCATAATGTACCTTTTGAATAGATACTTGCTCAGGTTGGAGAAAAAGTTGATGAGTCATATGATAGATTTGATTGTCAATTTATTAATTTAGTAAACAATTAAGTTTCGAATAGTCTGCGAAGTTAAATAATAATACGATGAAAATAAGACTTTTATTATATACAGTATTTGCCATGTTATCTACAGGTTGTATGAAATCTGTTTCAATAAGCACAATGCGTCCTGCTCAAATTAATGTGCCAAACAGCATTCAATCTATTGCCATGGTAGATAGAACGAAGTATGACAGAGAAGTGGTTGGCGTTATTGAAGGAATTCTTACAGGGGAAGGTATAAATGAGGATAAAGATGGCGTAATGGCAGTATTGAACTCATTGCAAAACAGTATGAGGAATTCACCCCGTTTTGAATTTATAATGGCATCAGAACAACTTTCCGGCAATACAATTCTTGGATCCTTTCCTGACCCTCTCGACTGGAAACAGGTAAGAGCACTGACCAATAAATACAATGTAGATGCTTTGCTTGCTGTAGAACTATTTGACACCAATTTTATTGTGACCAATGGTAAAAGGAAGAACACCAGAAAAGTAAAGGATGAAGATGGCAATGAAAGAGAAGAAGAATATACAGAGTATTTTGCAGAAGGGGTTGGTACTGCAAGAATAGGTTTTAGATTATATGACCCAATAAATCAATCTATCATTGATCAGGATATTTATACCCAAAACCGCACATGGGAAGCGACAGGGACAAGTGTTAGAGATGCGGTATCAGGATTATTACAAAAGTCTCAGGCAACAAAATTTTTGGGAACTGCTATAGGAAATACTTATGCGGCCAAAATTGCACCAATGCCGATAAATATATCAAGAAGCTATTATCATAAGCCTAAGAAAAATGCTTACATCAACAAAGGCGCCAGGCAAGCACAGGTAGGTCAATGGGAAGATGCAATTAATACCTGGAAGATGGGATTAAACAGAAGCGATGATAATAAAGCAATGGGAAGGATGGCCTATAACATAGCATTGGGTTATGAGGTATTGGGCAATTTAGCGGAAGCCTATAAATGGGCTAGTTGGTCTTATGTAGATTATGGTGAGAAAAAAGGAAAAGGATATGCATATAACCTAAATAATAGAATGGTTAATGAAGACCTGCTGAACCAACAAATGAGACTGCCTCCGGAAAGTTCATCCCCAAACAAAACTAAAAAGGAGAGCAGTTCAGAGAAAAAGCGAATACATCATAATATAGATTAATGTTAATGCTCTTAAGCTAATCTTTGTCTGATAGCCTCAAAAACGACTAATCCGGCAGAAACAGAGACATTTAAAGAGGCTATTTTACCTTTCATAGGTATTTTTGCCAGGTAATCTGCTGTGCGTATTAATTCATTGCTAATGCCATCTTCTTCCGATCCCATAATAATAGCGATTGGCTGATTAAAAGGCATATCATATATTAAGTCTTTCCCCTTTTCTGTGCAGGCAACAACACGTAATCCGCTTTTTTGCAAATACTCCACAGTAGTCTGTAAATTATTTTCCCTGCAAACCGGTATGTGGTGTAAAGCTCCTGCAGAGGTTTTTACAGCATCGGAATTGATTTGTGCACTGCCTTTAAAAGGAATTACAATGGCATCTACTCCTGCACACTCAGCCGAACGTGCGATAGCGCCAAAATTACGCACATCAGTCACTCTGTCAAGCATTAAAATCAGAGGGTCTTTTCCTTTACTGAAACATTCGCTTATAATATTGTCTAAGGAAGCATAACTCACTGCAGATAAAAAAGCAATTACTCCCTGGTGGTTTTTTCTGGTAGTGCGGTTTAGTTTCTCAACCGGAGCTTTAGTATAAGGGATTTTAAGTTTGATGCAAAGTTCAATTAATTCACTGATCAGCTCATTATGCACATCTTTCTGAATAAAAATGCTGTCCAACTCCTTGCCAGACTGGATAGCCTCCATAACGGCTCTGGTGCCAAAAATGAAATCTTTATCAGATGGTTTGGAAGGTTTATCGAACTCTCTTTTTTGAAATGCGGCCATGAGCTTTATTGTTGTTTGTTATCAATAATGCAAAAGTAAACATCTATTTGGGTATTTTCTCTTCAATTGCATTACTTTCTGAAAATGAAGTTAAAAACTCTTTTTCTTTCGCTTATAAGTATATAATCTGAGTTAGATTTTAAATTTGCGTTAAAAACTCATTAGAACGTCATCGGAAATTTTCTTTTAATATTTTTCTTAAAAAAGAAAATTAGCCTGTGCCGCTACAGCGGTATGCGTCATCTCATTAATATTAGTATGAGATATACCGCTAAGGCGGCACAGGCGGGATAAATTAAGACTTTTATAAAAATTAAGTCTTAATTTTCCAGGCATAGCCTGCCACGCCTTTGCGGGGACGTCATTTTTTTAATCGAACTCAGGTTTTTAATTATTTAAAATAAAGTAAATGTTAAGGCACTTTTTCCTGAGCACTTTGTTTAGTATCCTTAACATGTTTTAATAGGGCTTATAGATTGGTTAATCGAAGAGATTTTGATTTTTCAGACACTAAGCTCAATTTTTTCATGTTTTTTAATGTTCGGCCAAATGAGTAGTGTATATTTGTGCCATAAATTTTAATTTCCTTTATGGGATTCATTCAGAGTAAGCATTTTAGTCAGGAACAAATAGATTTTTATAAAGAGGAATATCAGCTGTCGAAGCCTTATCATCATGTAATGATAGATAATTTTTTGACAGAGGAGGTTGCTAAAAAATTAAGTCAGTCTTTTCCGGCTGATGAACTTTTTAATAATCCAAAACACGATTTGCATGAAAATAAGTTGGAAGGAGACAGGTTTGACCTGTATCCGGAGATTTTCTCTGACTTAAAGAAGGAGATAGCCCAACCCTATTTTTCTAAGTTTATTGAAGATATCACTGGCATTAAAGATACTTTTATTACCGATGACGCCTATGGTGTAGGTATTCAAAAAGGCAAAAAAGGTTCTTTTGAAGATGTACATATTGACTTTAACATACATCCGGTAAAAGATGTACAGAGAAGATTGAACTTACAGTTGTTTTTAACTCCAACCTGGAAAGCAGAATGGAACGGGGCATTGGAATTGTGGAATGATTGTGTTTCTAAATGCAAAAAAGCT
>JBEPWY010000067.1:10713-12479 GCA_041642185.1 Marivirga sp. | reverse complement strand
ATACGGAGGTTTGATCAATGTCACCACCAAAAAGCCTTATGAATCTTTTGGTGGAGCAGTAAATTTTATCACTGGAAGTAATGCACTCAACAGATTAACAGCAGATGTAAACGTACCGCTTTCAGAAAAAACATCTGCCCGAATCAATACCGCTTATCACTCTCAAAATAGCTTTCAGGATGCAGGTTTTAACGAATCCTTTTTCATTGCTCCTTCATTTAAAATAGAATCAAATGAAAAACTGACATTTTTAATTAATACAGAATTGCGCTCAAGTGAATCGGCCAATGCGCCTATGATTTTCTTAAACAGAAATGCGCCTTTATCTTTTAACAGTATCGATCTATTTGAAAAGAATTACACCAATTCATTTACATCAAATGATTTGAGTATTAAAAATCCTTCTTTCGGATTGCAGGCCCAGGCATTTTACAAACTCAATGAATCATGGACCTCCCAAACTGTGCTTTCCAGAAGCAATACCAAAACTGATGGATACTATCATTACTTATGGGATGCCACTGACGGTGATAACTTCACCAGGTTTATCTCCAAAAGAAACGGTGAAACTAATACTACTGATATTCAGCAGAATTTTATTGGCGACTTTAACATTGGCCCTGTCAGAAATCGTATGATTATTGGCATGGATTATTTTAAATCCAATATTTTAAACAGCAGCAGCGGCTGGGTAGGAAATGGTACGGTTTCTTTATCCACAGGTGAAGACACGGGTTTATTGACTCAAGCAGGAGTAAACAGTTTATTGGTAGACTCATTCGGAGGAAATTCCGATGGGGAAAGTGAAGTCATGAGTGCGTATATCTCTGATGTAATCAATTTCACCCCTACCCTTTCAGCAATGGCAAGTGTAAGAATCGATCGCTTTTCTTCCAGAAGTTCAGGAGATGATGTGATCAATGGACAAACAGCTGTATCTCCTAAATTCGGTTTAGTCTACCAGCCTATAAAAGATAAAATTTCTGTTTTCGCCAATTATATGAATGGCTTTGTCAATATAGCCCCACGTGAAGTTTCGGATATTAATGGTAACAATCCAAGGTTAAAGACTTTTGATCCTGAAAACGCCAATCAATATGAAGCGGGTGTAAAAACCAATATTATCGATAACAGGATTTCTGCCACCATCAGCTATTATCATATTACCGTATCCGAGAGAGTAATGACGGATCCTGAAAACGTAAACAACGCAATTCAAGGCGGAGAGGTGGAAAGCAAAGGTTTTGAGCTGAGCTTAATTGCGAATCCTATTGATGGATTAAACCTGATTGCCGGCTATAGCAACAATCAGAGCGAAGTTACTAAGGACAATACCGAAGGAGGATATTTAGGCTTACGACCAGAAGAAGCAGGACCTGAAAAACTGGTAAATTTTTGGGCAAATTACACCATTCAAAATGGATTGCTAAAAGGATTAGGAGCAGGCTTTGGAGGCAATAGCGCAAGTGCACATAAAACATTAAATCGCTCTACTACAGGCACCTTTAGCTTGCCTGCATATGATGTGTTTAATGCAGCTGTTTCGTATCGGGCCAATCAGTATAGTGTCATCTTAAAATTAAACAATATTACAAACCAAAAATATTACTCCGGTTGGTCTACGGTAACTCCTCAAAACCTGAGGAATCTTTCATTAAGTTTAAACTATAGATTTTAATCCTGATGGATTTTAAAAAAATAATAAGAAATATTCACCTCTGGCTCGGATTTACATCCGGGCTATTGGTATTTATTATTGCCATTAC